>NZ_JAAVXA010000006.1:258187-258348 GCF_012241585.1 Pantoea sp. LS15 | reverse complement strand
GTGTTAGGCCTGCCGCCAGCGTTCAATCTGAGCCATGATCAAACTCTTCAATTTAAAAGTTTGATGCTCAATGAATTAAACTTCGTAATGAATTACGTGTTCACTCGTTGAGACTTGGTATTCATTTTTCGTCCGAGGACGTTAAGAATCCATGTCACTTT
>NZ_JAAVXA010000006.1:0-258154 GCF_012241585.1 Pantoea sp. LS15 | reverse complement strand
AAGAGCAGTGCCGCTTCGTTTTCGCTGCGGCGCGGGGTGTGCATGTTACGCTTTCCCGCTACAGAGTCAAGCGTTTATTTTGCTTTTCTCTGCTGACCCGGCGGCGTGCGTGCCGTTGTTCCGTGTCAGTGGAGGCGCATTATAGGGAGTTATTCCGAAGCCGCAAGGATAAAGTGAAAATTATTTTCCAACTGCTCACTTTCCAGGCAAACTTCATTTCAGACCTCAATTTTCGCCTGGTTTTTAAACAAAAACGAGCCGCAAGCGGCTCGTTTTTTCGTTTTGTGACTTACTGCACTGCCACAATGCGATCGTCGTTGGCTTCCAGACGGATAACTTTGCCTGGAATCAACTCTCCGGAAAGAATCTGCTGCGCCAGCGGATTTTCGATCTGCTGTTGGATAGCACGTTTTAATGGACGTGCACCGTACACCGGATCGTAACCATTCTCGCTCAGCAGCTTCAGCGCCTCGTCGGAGATGTGAATTTCATATCCACGCTCTTCCAGACGTTTGTACAGACGCTGCAACTGGATCTGCGCAATCGACGCAATGTGTTTCTCACCCAGAGGATGGAATACCACCACTTCATCAATACGGTTGATGAACTCAGGACGGAAGTTATGGCTCACGACACCGAGCACCAGATCCTTCATATGGCTATAGTCCAGCTCACCGAAACGTTCCTGAATCAAATCGGAACCCAGGTTCGAGGTCATGATGACAACCGTATTACGGAAGTCGACTGTTCTCCCCTGCCCATCGGTCAGACGACCATCATCCAGCACCTGAAGCAGAATGTTGAAGACATCCGGATGCGCTTTCTCTACCTCGTCCAGCAGAATGACGGAATAAGGACGACGACGCACCGCTTCTGTCAGATAACCACCTTCTTCATAACCCACGTATCCCGGAGGTGCCCCGACCAGACGCGAAACAGAATGCTTCTCCATAAACTCGGACATGTCGATACGCACCATCGCATCATCGCTGTCGAACATAAAGTTAGCCAGCGCTTTACACAGCTCGGTTTTACCGACACCGGTTGGCCCCAGGAACAGGAACGAACCAATCGGGCGGTTTGGATCGGACAGCCCTGCACGGCTACGACGGATCGCGTTGGAAACCGCTTCAACCGCCTCGTTCTGACCAATCACCCGGTTATGTAAATCCTGCTCCATACGCAGCAGTTTTTCACGCTCACCTTCCAGCATGCGTGCCACAGGGATACCAGTCCAGCGAGCCAGCACTTCGGCAATTTCCGCATCCGTCACTTTATTACGCAACAGACGCATCGTTTTGCCTTCAGACTGCGTAGCAATCTCAAGCTGTTTTTCCAGCTCAGGAATTTTGCCGTACTGCAGCTCTGACATCCGCGCCAGATCGCCCACACGGCGGGCCTGCTCAATGGCAATTTTTGCCTGTTCGAGTTCCGCCTTTATGGTCTGAGTGCCAGAAAGGGATGCTTTCTCGGCTTTCCACTCTTCTTCCAGTTCAGAATACTGGCGTTCTTTATCGTCCAGTTCTTCATTGAGCATATCCAGGCGTTTCTTACTGGCTTCATCAGACTCTTTCTTCAGCGCCTGCTGTTCCAGCTTGAGCTGGATGATACGGCGGTCGAGCCTGTCGAGCTCTTCCGGTTTCGAGTCAATCTGCATACGAATGCTTGAAGCCGCTTCATCGATCAGGTCGATTGCTTTATCCGGCAACTGACGATCGGCAATATAACGATGCGAAAGTGTCGCCGCGGCAACAATGGCCGGGTCAGTGATCTGCACATGGTGGTGCAGCTCATAACGCTCTTTCAGACCACGCAAAATCGCGATGGTATCTTCAACGCTTGGCTCAGCAACAAACACTTTCTGGAAACGACGTTCAAGAGCAGCATCTTTTTCAATGTACTGACGATACTCATCAAGCGTAGTGGCACCGACGCAGTGAAGTTCACCACGCGCCAGAGCAGGTTTCAGCATGTTCCCGGCATCCATCGCGCCGTCCGCTTTACCCGCACCGACCATAGTGTGCAGTTCGTCGATAAACAGGATGACATTGCCTTCCTGTTTCGCCAGATCGTTAAGCACGCCTTTCAGACGCTCTTCGAACTCACCACGGTATTTCGCCCCGGCTACCAACGCGCCCATATCCAGCGCCAGTACACGACGGCCTTTCAGCCCCTCCGGCACTTCACCGTTGACGATTCGCTGCGCCAGCCCTTCAACAATGGCGGTTTTACCGACACCCGGTTCGCCAATCAGTACCGGGTTATTCTTGGTACGACGCTGCAATACCTGGATAGTACGGCGGATCTCTTCGTCACGGCCAATAACTGGGTCAAGTTTGCCCTGTTCAGCACGTTCGGTCAGATCGACCGTAAATTTCTTCAAAGCCTGACGTTGGTCTTCGGCTCCCTGATCGTTCACGCTTTCACCTCCGCGCATTTTCTCAATCGCCTGAGTCACATTGGCGGTGGTTGCACCGGCAGATTTCAGCAGGTCGGTCAAGGTACCGCGTGATTCAAGCGCCGCCAGAACAAACAACTCTGACGAAATAAAGTTGTCCCCACGTTTTTGCGCCAGCTTGTCGCAAAGGTTCAGCACACGCACCAGATCCTGCGACGGTTGAACGTCGCCGCCGGTACCTTCTACCTGCGGTAAGCGGCTCAGCGCCTGATCGATGGCTGTGCGTAACTGGCCAGCATTAATACCAGCGGACGTTAATAAAGGACGTACCGATCCCCCTTCCTGATTCAGCAAGGCGCTCATTAAATGAAGAGGTTCGATAAATTGGTTGTCGTGCCCCAGTGCAAGGGACTGGGCATCGGCGAGAGCAAGCTGGAATTTATTAGTAAGACGATCCAGACGCATAACTCCTCCCATAACAGGTCAAATTTGCTACTGGAGATTAAATGAGGTCATCCCTCAATTATTCAAGGTTAATGACCTGAATTATGTGAAAAGAAAACGGCACGTGCCGGATCGTCTTGATTCTTTAGGTTATATCAGCCAAATAAAACTTGCCATACGACCCGTCGTCTTGTCGCGGCGATAAGAGAAAAAATCACCCTTTTCGGTGAAGGTACAGCGATCGCCACCGAAGATCTGCGTCACACCGACATTATTCAGGCGCTGGCGAGCAAGCTGGTAAATATCGGCCAGATATTTATCCCCCGAAGGCAGGAAGGCGTCCATTGCTTGCAGATCTTTATCGATAAAGGCTTCACGAACCTCTGGTCCCACCTCAAAAGCACGGGGACCAATGGCCGGGCCAAGCCAGACCATGATATTGGCAGGTTCATCTTTAAAGCAGGAGACGGTCTCCTCCAGCACACCTTCACACAAGCCGCGCCATCCCGCATGTGCTGCTGCGACCTCAGTACCTGCACGGTTACAGAACAGAACAGGCAGACAATCGGCAGTCATCACGGCACAAACCGTTCCCGGAATATTACTGTAAGAGGCATCAGCGCGTTTTGAAACGTAGGATTCTCCCGTCAGCTTCAGCACCGTTTTTCCATGAACCTGTTCCAGCCAAACCGGTTTCGACGGCAAGTTTCCCGCAGCAAACAGACGCTTGCGGTTTTCTTCAACGTGCTCCAGGTTGTCGCCACAGTGTGCACCGAGGTTCAGTGACTCCCACGCCCCCTGGCTCACACCGCCAATACGGGTTGAACTACAGGCGGCCACACCTGCAGGTAATGGCCATTCCGGGACAATCAGTTTGGTCATAACCAGTCCACTTGATCCTTATGTTCTTCGAAATCGGCACGCATGGCGTCAATAAGTTCCACCATATCCTGCGGGATAGGCGCATGCCACTCCATCTGAATACCAGTGATAGGATGGTAAAGACGCAGCATGGTCGCGTGCAGCGCCTGACGATCGAATTTACGCAATACGCTGATGAACTCATCCGATGCGCCTTTTGGCGGACGCGGGCGACCACCATATACCTGATCCCCCACCAGCGGGTGGGTAATGTGGGCCATATGCACGCGGATCTGGTGAGTACGCCCGGTTTCCAGGCGCAGACGCAGGCGCGTATGAATACGGAAGTGTTCCATAATGCGATAGTGCGTCACCGCCGGTTTACCCATCGGATGCACCGACATATGAGTACGTTTGGTTGGGTGACGGCTGATTGGCTCTTCCACTGTTCCACCAGAGGTCATATGCCCAATGGCTACCGCTTCATACTCTCGAGTGATTTCGCGCAGCTGCAGCGATTCCACCAGACGGGTCTGAGCTGGAACGGTCTTCGCCACCACCATCAAACCGGTGGTGTCTTTATCCAGACGGTGAACGATTCCCGCGCGTGGGACATCTGCGATCGGCGGATAATAATGGAGAAGCGCGTTAAGTACTGTACCGTCAGGATTCCCCGCCCCCGGATGAACAACCAGGTCGCGTGGCTTGTTGATCACCAGAATGTCATCATCTTCATAGACGATGTCCAGTGGGATATCCTGCGGCTCGAAGCGGATTTCCTCTTCGATTTCAGCATTGATGGCGACAGCTTCCCCACCTAACACTTTCTCTTTTGGTTTGTCCCAGATCTTGCCGTTTACCAGCACGCGCTGGTCAAGGATCCATTCTTTTATGCGTGAACGCGAATAATCAGGGAACAATTCGGCCAAAGCCTGATCTAAGCGTTGACCGAGCTGATTTTCGGAGACTGTTGCGGTGAGTTCTACTCGTTGTGCCATAAACTGCTTCTTCGTTTAACGTTGGGTTTTACGGCTTTGCCGTTTAATATAGTGTGCTATTGTAGCTGGTCTTAATCGGGAGCAGGAACAGAGTTTCTCCCGGACAAACATTTGAGGAAAGTCAAAACGTCATGACGCGCATGAAATATCTGGTGGCAGCGGCCACGTTGAGCCTGGCTTTGGTGGGCTGCTCCGGTTCAAATGAACAGGTCCCTGACAATCCGCCGAATGAAATCTATGCGACTGCACAACAAAAGTTGCAGGACGGTAACTGGAAACAGGCGATAACGCAACTGGAAGCGTTGGATAATCGCTATCCATTTGGTCCGTATTCGCAGCAGGTACAGTTAGATCTCATCTACGCATACTACAAAAATGCCGATCTGCCGCTGGCTCAGGCAACCATCGATCGTTTCATGCGTCTGAACCCGACTCATCCTAACATCGACTATGTGATGTACATGCGCGGCCTCACCAACATGGCGCTGGACGACAGTGCTCTGCAGGGCTTCTTCGGCGTGGATCGTTCCGACCGTGACCCACAGCATGCACGTGATGCCTTCAATGACTTCTCCAAACTGGTGCGCGGCTATCCGAACAGTCAGTACGTGACTGACGCGACCAAACGTCTGGTGTTCCTGAAAGATCGTCTGGCAAAGTATGAATACTCCGTGGCGGAATACTATACCCGTCGTGGCGCATGGGTTGCCGTGGTTAACCGCGTAGAAGGTATGTTGCGTGATTATCCGGATACTCAGGCAACGCGTGATGGTCTGAAGCTGATGGAAAATGCTTACCGTCAGATGCAGATGACCGCTCAGGCTGACAAAGTAGCGAAAATCATCGCAGCAAACAGCAGCAATACCTGATATTGCCTCAATGTAGAACGGCAGCCCGAAGGCTGCCGTTTTTTTATTCATTCTGGATATAAGCTGAAGCGGTTTAGCCTCAACACATCCTATCAACTATGACCGTAATTTTTGCCTTCCACAAGGTAAATATCACCTCTTCCTGCCCTGCCTCACAAAAAAGATTCCCTGACAAAAACCGACAAAATAACGTGATCTAAATCACACATTTTGACATTAGGTCGGGTATGCTGGAATCACCAAGACGGAAAGACAAGAGGTAAAATTTATGACAATGAACATTACCAGTAAACAAATGGAAATTACTCCGGCAATTCGCCAGCACGTCGCAGACCGTCTCGCCAAACTGGATAAATGGCAAACTCATTTGATTAATCCACATATCATTCTGTCCAAGGAGCCGCAGGGTTTCATCGCTGACGCAACTATCAATACTCCAAACGGCCATCTGGTCGCCAGCGCAAAACATGAAGATATGTACACCGCAATTAACGATTTGATCAACAAGCTGGAACGGCAGCTCAATAAAGTGCAACACAAAGGTGAAGCCCGTCGCGCCACAACATCGGTGAAAGACGCCAGCTTCGCGGAAGAAGTTGAAGAAGAGTAATCCTTTAAATTGAGTGTACCGCCAACGCGCCTTCGGGCGCGTTTTTTATTGACAGGGTGAAAACAGTACGGGTACTTTAACGGTATCAAGCACAGGATGATTTCATGAAACTAACGCCGTTTTTCTTCGCATTCTTTTTTACCTTCCCCTGAATGGGAGGCGTTTCGTCGTGTGATAAAGAATGCGAAGACGAACAACAAGGCCTCCCACCCCGGGAGGCCTTTTTTATTGATAACGATAAAACGAGACAGGCAACACTATGACACCGGAAAACCCGTTACTGGATCTACGCGTTAAAATCAGCGCGCTGGATGAGAAATTACTGGCACTGCTGGCAGAACGCCGCTTACTCGCTGTCGAAGTGGGCAAAGCTAAACTGGATTCCCATCGTCCGGTGCGTGATATCGACCGCGAGCGTGACCTGCTGGAGCGCCTGATTCAGCTCGGCAAAGCGCATCACCTGGATGCGCATTACATCACCCGCTTGTTCCAGCTCATCATCGAAGACTCGGTTCTGACCCAACAAGCGCTGTTGCAGCAGCATCTGAATAAAACCAATCCGCACTCTGCCCGTGTCGCGTTTCTGGGTCCGAAAGGTTCGTATTCACACCTGGCGGCACGTCAGTATGCAGCCCGCCATTTCGAAGAGTTTATTGAAAGTGGATGCGCGAAGTTTGCCGATATTTTCAATCAGGTTGAAACCGGCCAGGCTGATTACGCCGTGGTCCCGATTGAAAATACCAGCTCCGGTGCCATCAATGATGTCTACGACCTGCTGCAACACACCAGTCTGTCGCTGGTTGGTGAGCTGACCATTCCAATTGATCATTGTGTCCTGGTCTCTGGCTCCACTGACCTCAGCAAAATCGAAACGGTGTACAGCCATCCGCAGCCGTTCCAGCAATGTAGCCAGTTCCTGAACCGCTATCCGAACTGGAAAATTGAGTACACTGAAAGCACCTCTGCGGCGATGGAAAAAGTGGCGCAGGCAAATTCCCCAACCGTTGCCGCACTGGGTAGCGAGGCCGGTGGTGCGCTGTATGGCCTTCAGGTACTGGAACGAAACCTGGCAAACCAGACGCAAAATATCACCCGCTTCGTGGTGCTTGCCCGCAAGGCTATTAACGTCTCTGACCAGGTACCCGCGAAAACCACGCTGCTGATGGCCACCGGCCAACAGGCCGGTGCGCTGGTTGAAGCACTGCTGGTACTGCGTAACCACAACCTGATCATGACGAAACTGGAATCACGCCCGATTCATGGAAATCCGTGGGAAGAGATGTTTTATCTTGATATCCAGGCCAACCTGGAATCTTCCTCAATGCAAAAAGCCCTGCGTGAACTGGGCGAAATCACCCGTTCAATGAAAGTGCTGGGCTGTTACCCGAGTGAAAACGTCGTTCCGGTCGACCCGACCTAACGTTCGATAAAGCGGCTTTTCTTCATCCCTGCCACACTGACGGGCAGGGTGAAGATGGCTCCGGAGAGTGGGTACTTCGCCACCTCCTCCACATCCATGTTTTCCCGCGTAGTGGTAATAAACAGCGTTTTCATATCATCACCACCAAAACAGACCATTGTCGGGCACCGTACCGGCATTCGATACACTTCCAGTTGCTCTCCTTGCGGTGAAAAACGCGCGATACGCCAGCCATCAAACAGTGCGCTCCAGTAACAACCTTCCACATCCATCGCTGCACCGTCCGGTATCCCTTCGCCTTCCTTAAACCGATGAAATACCTCACGCCTGCCGGGTTCCCCCTGGTCATCAAGCGGCGTACGATAGATAACGCCGTTTGGCGTGTCAGAGGTATACATCCATTGTTTATCCGGACTAAACGCTAAACCGTTGTGCCCGTGAATATCGCACTGGATCACTTTCGGTGTCAGGTCGTTGTCGATACGCATCAACAGTGCGCCGTTGTAATCACCCGGCCCCCAGAACGTCCCCGCATAGAACCGCCCATGATGATCGGTTCCCCCATCATTAAAGCGCGCCAGTTGCGGGTTAGACGGGTTATCACACACTTTACGCTGGAGTAGCCCGTGTTTATCGGCAAGCCAGATACCATTGCGCATGGCGACGATAAACCCGCCACGCTCACGCAGAGCGAAACAGCCCACCTCTTCATGGAATGAAAGCACGGTGTGTTCCGCCGTCGGCAGATGATATCGGTGGATCTCCCCTTCCAGAATATCAGCCCAGTAGAGCGCGGTCTCTTCTGCACTCCACGTTGGGCACTCAGGCAGATGCCCGGTGTAATTCAACAGCAGCTGCGGTTCGGCCATGACAGTTCCCCAAAATGAAAAAAGCCAGCAATGCTGGCTTTCAGTATATACATCATCGCATTACTGGCGACTGTCATTTGCCTGACGCAACAATGTACGGCTCTCACTCTGGAAACGCTGCGCATAATCGCCAAACCAATGCTCGACTTTGCGGAAGCTGTCGATAAATGCCTGCTTGTCTCCGTGCTCCAGCAGCGTAATGGCTTCGCCGAAACGCTGATAATAGCGCTTAATCAGTGCCAGGTTGTTCTCAGACGACATAATAATGTCAGCGTAAAGCTGGGGATCCTGCGCAAAGAGACGCCCGACCATCGCCAGTTCCAGACGATAGATCGGTGAAGAGAGCGCCAGTAGCTGTTCAAGCTGCACATTCTCTTCCGCCAGATGCAGCCCATAAGCAAAGGTCGCAAAGTGGCGAAGCGCCTGAATAAACGCCATGTTCTGATCATGCTCAACCGCGCTGATGCGGTGCAACCGTGCGCCCCATACCTGAATCTGTTCAAGGAACCATTGATAGGCTTCCGGCTGACGACCATCACAGTAAACAACTACCTGCTTCGCCAGGCTACCGCTGTCCGGGCCAAACATGGGGTGCAGACCCAGCACCGGGCCGGTATGCACCGCCAGCATCGCCTGAAGCGGACCATTTTTAACAGATGCCAGATCAACCAGGATGCAATCTTTCGGTAATGGAGGAAGCTTCCCGATGATCTGCTCCGTCACATGGATCGGTACGCTGACGATCACCATTCCGGCATCTTTCATGAGTTCAGGAGCTTTTGCCCAATCCTCTTTTTCCAGAATGCGCACTTGGTAGCCAGAAAGCGCCAGCATTTTTTCAAACAGACGTCCCATCTGGCCGGCACCACCAACAATGACCACCGGACGCAGAGACGGACAAAGGGTTTTGAAGCCCTTGTCATTTTCACTCGAATAAGATTCCCGCATCACACGACGCAAGACATCTTCAATCAAATCCGGAGAGACACCCAGCGCCTGAGCCTCTTTGCGACGAGAGGCCAACATTGAGGCTTCACGCTCCGGCACATAAATCGGCAGGCCGTATTTGCTTTTAACCTCACCGACTTCAGCAACCAACGCCATGCGGCGCGCCAGCAGGTCCAGCAGCGCCTTATCCACTTCATCTATTTGATCGCGTAATGCGGTCAATTCAGCAACCATACCTAACCTCTTAAGCCAGACGCGTCGCCAGCTGGCCGTTTAAATCTTTATGGATCTCACGCAGCAGCGCATCGGTGGTCTCCCAGCTGATGCAGGCATCCGTCACGGATACACCATGCTTCATTGCGCTACGCGGTTGTTCAGATGATTGATTGCCTTCATGAATATTGCTCTCAATCATCAGACCTATAATAGAACGGTTGCCATCTTTGATCTGCGCGACCACCGATTCTGCAACCGCAGGCTGACGACGGTAATCTTTGTTCGAATTACCATGACTGCAATCTACCATCAGTGCAGGACGCAGTCCCGCCTGCTCCATCTCTTTTTCACACTGCGCCACATCCGCCGGGCTGTAATTCGGTGCTTTCCCCCCGCGCAGGATCACATGACCATCCGGATTGCCTTGCGTTTGCAGAAGGCAAACCTGTCCTGCCTGGTTAATACCGACAAAACGGTGCGGCATTGCGGCGGCGCGCATGGCGTTGATCGCGGTAGCCAGGCTGCCATCAGTACCATTTTTAAAACCAACTGGCATTGACAGGCCAGACGCCATCTCGCGGTGAGTTTGTGATTCCGTGGTGCGCGCACCAATTGCGGACCAGCTGAACAGATCGCCGAGGTATTGCGGGCTATTCGGATCCAGCGCTTCCGTCGCCAGCGGCAGCCCCATGCTGACCAGTTCCACCAGCAGGCGACGCGCAATCTTCAGCCCGGCTTCCACATCAAACGAGCCATCCATGTGCGGATCGTTAATCAACCCTTTCCAGCCAACGGTAGTACGTGGCTTTTCAAAATAGACGCGCATCACCAGATAGAGGCTATCGCTGACCTCCTCCGCTAATGCTTTAAATCGACGAGCGTACTCAATGGCGGTTTCGGGATCGTGAATGGAGCAAGGACCACATACCACCAGCAGGCGCGGATCGCGGCCAGCGATGATGTCAGAAATGGTCTGGCGAGAATGCTCAATCTGAGCCTCCTGCGCAACGCTCAGCGGGAACTCCGCTTTCAGTTGATCCGGCGTAATTAAAACCTGTTCGTCAGTGATATGTACGTTGTTCAGCGCGTCTTTTTGCATGATGGCGATCCTGTAAAACTCGTTTGCGATAGTTGTTTTCCTCAAAGAGGTGAAACCACCATACCATAAAAAGTAAACATTTCAATCCAAAATACGTACACTTTAATTTACACAAGCCAATTTATTGCAAAAATCATGGCATAAAAACGTAAACTTTAAATTACACAGCAACTTTCTTTAGCCAGGCTATGCTGAAGAAAAAAGGAGAATGGCTATGCGTTCAATTGCTCTCGCGCTGTTGTCGCTGTTTTTATCGGGCTGCCAGATCAATCCTTACACCTTCCAGCCCGACTGGACCAGTCCATCCTGGTTTGATGCAGGTAAAGAAGACGCCATGAACGGCCTGCCGGTTAAAGATAACCAGACCCTGGCCGATAGTTTTAACGACCCACACGTTGATCGTAGTGAATATCTTCGTGGCTATGCCGATGGTCAGAAGAAAGTCTGTGAAGAGGGGTTTATTCACGCCTGGGGATTAGCAGGCAAATCTTTTCCAGCCAGTTGCGATACTGCCGAAAACGCAGCAAAACTGCATGAGTCATGGCAAAAAGGGATGGATGAAAGTATGCGTTCCAGCAGACTAAATTAAGTCTGTTTTTATCCATCGGAAAATAAACAACAGTAGGATTTAGCTTAGGTCGGCCTCAGGTTATTTCTGACATAATGACGGCTTTGATAAACAATGGTATTCTGCCCGCAACTCTCAAGGACATCTATTTCCGGAGCGATGTGGCGGATTCTGGTGAGAAATTCATTCTTGATCTCTTTTTTCCGACTCACTCTGGCACTAATGCTGTTCCTTATGGTGGGCCCAGCGACGGCAGGCGCGCTTACGGAAACGGATAAATCGGTACGCTCGATTGTCTCAGGTATTGTGAGCTATACGCGATGGCCATCACTATCCGGGCAGCCTAAACTCTGCGTTTATGCCTCTTCTCACTACACTCGTGCACTCAGCGACGAAGAGGGGCAAATCAGCGGGTTACCTTATACTCCTGTCATTGTACGTAACGATCAGGAAGCCCTGGCCGAAACGTGCGATGCTATTTATTTCGGGTCTGAATCGCCTGCAAAACAACTTGAATTAATAAGTCAATATCAGGGCAGAGCATTGCTATTAATCTCAGAGCAAAATCCGGAATGTGCTATTGGCAGTGCCTTTTGCCTGATAATCGATCACGGTCAGGTACGATTTTCTGTCAATCTTGATGCGTTGGCTCGAAGTGGCGTGAGAGTCAATCCGGATGTATTAATGCTTGCACGGAATAAGCAGCATGGATAAAGATTTCACATCAACGCCACGCCCAACGTTTAAAAGAACATTGAGGCGAATCAACATGATAAGCGTCATCATAACGATGACGTTAATATGGCTTTTGCTCTGCTTTGCATCCGTCGTGACATTAAAGCAATACGCACAAAAAAATCTCGAATTAACCGGCGCAACGATGAGCCATAGCCTTGAAGCCTCCCTGGTTTTCAACGATTCACTGGCAGCCAACGAAACACTTGCCACTCTGGGTAAACAGGGGCAGTTTGCCGTGGCAGAAGTCGTCAACGCGCATAAAAAGCGGTTTGCATACTGGTCATGGAACCCGGAAGATAACAACGACACGCTGGGTGCGTTGGTCAGCCGCTGGCTTTTCCCCGAACCGATTTCACAGCCCATCATGCATAATGGTGTGATGATCGGCGAAATTCGCCTTACCGCACGTGACAACCTCATTAGCCATTTCATCTGGATGTCATTTGCCGTTCTCACCGGCTGCATTCTTTTTGCTACCGTCGTCGCACTCACCATTACACGATCATTGCATCATGGTATGGTAACGGCCCTGCAAAACATTACCGACGTCGTTCATGACGTACGGACGAATCGCAACTTCTCTCGCCGGGTAAGAGATGGTCGTATCGAAGAATTTCACCAGTTTGGTGAAGACTTCAACAGCCTTCTGGATGAGATGGAGGAATGGCAACTGAAGCTGCAGGCGAAAAACGCCCAGTTGCTGCGCACCGCCATGCACGATCCATTGACCGGTCTTGCCAATCGGGCGGCTTTTCGTAACAGCATCGCGGCATTAATGAACGACATCTCCGCGAAAACAAACTCTGCTCTGCTGTTCCTCGATGGCGATAATTTCAAATTTATTAATGACACCTGGGGGCATGCTGCAGGCGATTGCGTGCTAATTGAAGTCGCTAGCAGGATGGTTGAATTTGGCGATAAACGTTATCAATCATACCGCCTCGGCGGTGACGAATTCGCCATGGTGCTATACGGCGTGCATTCTGAACTCGAGGTCCAACACATTTCTGCTGCACTATCGCAGCAGTTTATCCGTCCGTTTGATCTGCATAATGGGCACACTGCATCAATGTCACTCAGCATTGGTTATGCTCTGGCGTGGGAAAATACCTCAGTAGAGGCATTACTGGAGCATGCCGACCGCAATATGTATCTGGTGAAAAACCAGCGTTCGAAAACAATATCCTAAAAGGAATATGATATGTTAAAGCGATACTTCGCGCCGTTGTTACTGGCATCACTCGTCCTGGCTGGCTGTCAGACTCCGCCAAAAGGGAAATTCACTCCAGAGCAAATAGCGGCAATGAAGTCATACGGCTTTAACGAATTAAATGGCGACTGGTCTCTGGGGCTGTCGGACAAAATCCTGTTTGATAAAAATGACGCCACACTGCGCCCGGAAAGTGAAACCCAGATCCAGACGATGGCTTCACGTCTGGCAGCGACCGGCTTAAACCATGCCCGCATGGATGGTCACACAGATAACTATGGCGAGGAGGGCTATAACGAGGCGCTTTCATTAAAACGCGCGAACGTCGTAGCAGACGCGTGGGCAAAAGGGGCAAATATCCCGCGCAGTAATCTCACCACGCAGGGATTAGGTAAAAAATATCCGGTTGCGAGCAACAGTACCCCGCAAGGGCGTGCTGAAAACCGTCGGGTGGCAGTCGTTATCAGCACACCATAAGGTTATTTAGCGGATGATTCGGCGAGCGACACGCCAGTTGCCGCTCGCCAGCGCAGCCAGTCAACCAGAACAAACAGAGCCAGACTTACGCCCATTACTGGCAAAGCCAGCCCGAGCAGTACACTGATTATCGCCGTGACGACCTTTCCCCATCCCGAGAGCGCCAGCCAACTCTGACAAAGCGTCTGGACCGGATTTGCCGCAGATTGCGCCGGACGACGCATCCACCACATCCAGTATCCCCAGATGATTAGCACACACAACGCCAGGCCAAACGCCACAAGCAGCAACTGATTAACCAGACCGAATAAGATCCCCATATGGAAATCTACCCCCCAGCGGGTGAGCTTCGCCATCAACGGGAAATCCTCGAAGCGGGTTCTGTCCAGAATCTGCATCGTATTGGGGTCAACTGCTACGACGTCGACCTGCGTCGGCCAGCTACGATCGATTTCCGTCACAGTCCAGGCTTGATTCGCTGTTTTCGCCGGGCGGATCTCCAGCTTGTTGGCCTCAATTCCTGCATTACGTGCAGCGCTTAGCACACCATCAAAATGGGTGAGATCCATCGCCATCTCATGCATCATCATTCCGCTGTGATGACCACGGTGTTCGGCGTGTTCATCCACGATCTCCTGCTGACCGGAAAGCGTCGTGTTCACCTGCGGGGTTAGCCAGTTCATCTCAGCACGCAGCTTATCAACGTTTCCCCCCGCCCATTGAGACCAGGTCAGGCCTGTCACTGAGAACAACAGCATTCCCCCCAGCAACGTCCAGCCTAACGTCACATGCACGCGACACCGATTCTGGAAACGATTGTTAATTCGGCGTTTTGGTCGGGTATAAAACCACAGGGCAATCCCTCCCAGCGCGGCAACCCACATCCACGAGGCCGCCAGCTCGCTATAGAGCCGCCCGACATCACCCAGCATCAGCGAGGTATGCAGATAATCAATGGACTGGCGGAGCGGTAAAATTCCGCTGGTACCATACACCGTCATATCACCACGCACCGCAAGGCTGACTGGATCGATAAAAATAGCGCGGGTCTCCGATGGGCCAAGCGCAGGGTCAGCAAACATCACACGGGTGGTTTCACCCGCAACCAGGCCAGGACGAACGGCGTGTAAACGCAGATCGGTGCCAATGGTTTTTTCAGCCACGGCAATTTGTTCCGCCAGAGGTTGCGCCTCCCCCACTGAATCCGTGTAGAGCGCGTGCCGATACAGAGCATTTTCCAGTTGCGGCGTTGCTACATACAGCGTACCGGTCAGCGCAGCGAAGAAGATAAATGGGCCGACAAACAGCCCGATATAGAAATGCAGGCGACGCAGCAGGTTTCCCCATGCCGCGCGCGGAGTGCAGGTAGTCATACTTTTCCTTTTTAAGGCAAAAAGTTATCGATATTTTTTTAAAGGGAAAAAGCAGACTGATGCGGTGGCGCGCGGGTATCAGGATAAAGCCAGGGGAAAAAGTGCCAATGACAAACCACCTGGCGCGGTGGTTTAACACGAAGCCTTTGCAGCACCACACTGAGCAGGACGATCAGAGCCAGCATCACACCCGGAACATGGGCTAATAGTACGCAGTAGCCACACGCTTCCGCATGGTCAACAGGCATGGTGTGCTGCATATCACCATGATGTTCATCCATCAGCATCATGCTCATGTCATGATGCATACCCGGCATGGCACTCATGGGATCTTTTTGCAGCGAGACAGAGATAAGCGGCGCCACCACGATCAGCAGGATCGCGAACAGTGCGGTCAATGCCGCAGCGCGTTTCCAGTTGTGCTGATGCAGTACGTTATACACTTACCCTCCACGGAAGAGGCAAGCATTGTAAATGATTTATGACAAAAGAGTTAACGCGAGAGATGCGATGAGATAAAAAAAGGGCCAGCCTTTCGGCCAGCCCTTTTTAACAGGATGTCGCTTAAGCGAATCTTAGTTCAGACGCTCTTTAATACGAGCAGACTTACCAGTACGCTCACGCAGGTAGTACAGTTTAGCTTTACGTACAGCACCACGACGTTTAACAGCAATGCTGTCAACTACCGGAGAGTGAGTCTGGAAGACACGCTCAACGCCTTCGCCGTTGGAAATTTTACGAACAGTGAATGCAGAGTGCAGACCGCGGTTACGAATAGCGATAACCACGCCCTCGAATGCCTGCAGACGTTTTTTGGAACCTTCAACAACCCATACTTTCACTTCCACGGTGTCACCTGGACGGAAGGAAGGTACGTCCTGCTTCATCTGCTCTTGTTCAAGTTGCTTAATAATGTTGCTCATAATTTAATCTCTTATCCTGGGTAAACTGATATTCGGGAGCGTATTACGCATTCCCATCATGTTCATGCTGCTGTTGCGCGTGTTCAGTTTTGAACTCGGCCAGCAACTTTGCTTGCTCTTCAGTCAGAGCCAGGTTTTCCAGAAGTTCAGGTCTTCTAAGCCAGGTTCGGCCCAGCGACTGCTTCAAACGCCAGCGACGTATCCCGGCATGGTTTCCAGACAGTAACACTGCCGGTACTTCCATCCCTTCTAACACTTCAGGACGAGTATAGTGTGGGCAGTCCAGCAACCCATCAGCAAAGGAATCTTCCGTTGCTGAAGCTTCGTGACCCAGAACCCCCGGAATGAACCGGGCGACGGAGTCAATCAGCGTCATTGCTGGTAACTCACCACCGCTGAGAACGTAATCGCCGATAGACCATTCTTCGTCAATCTCGGTTTGAATTACGCGCTCATCTATCCCTTCGTAGCGACCACAGACCAGAATCAGCTTTTGATTCGTCGCCAGTTCGCTCACGCCCGCTTGATCAAGCTTGCGTCCCTGAGGTGACAGATAAATCACCTTTGCGCCTTCACCTGCCGCGGCTTTTGCTGTGTGAATGGCGTCCCGTAAGGGTTGCACCATCATTAGCATCCCCGGTCCGCCGCCGTAAGGACGATCGTCCACGGTACGGTGCCGGTCATGAGTAAAGTCACGAGGACTCCAGCTCTGGATGCTCAGCAGGCCATTCTTTACTGCCCGGCCAGTTACCCCGTAATCGGTAATCGCGCGGAACATTTCAGGAAACAGGCTAATTATGCCAATCCACATAGCGCCGTCTTTTACCGTTTATCCGGAGAATTTAAAAACCAGGATCCCAATCTACTTCAATCGTTTGAGTAGTGAGATCGACTTTCTTGATAACCTGTCCATCGAGGAACGGGACCAACCGCTCCTTGATGCCAAATGCATCTTTCAGGTTTGCCTTGATGACGAGAACGTCATTTGACCCGGTTTCCATCATATCGATGACTTTTCCCAGGCTGTAGCCTTCGGTGGTAACAACCTGGCAACCCATAAGGTCTTTCCAGTAGTAGTCCCCCTCTTCCAGCGCCGGCAACTGCGACGAATCCACGACAATTTCACAATTAGTCAGCGCATTCGCGGCATCACGATCATCAACGCCTTTCAGCTTGATGATGATGTCCTGATTGTGGTGACGCCAGCTTTCCAGCTCGACCTCTTCCCACTTACCGCCTTTCTGGATAAACCAGGGCTGGTAATTAAAAATGCTATCAGCGTCTTCAGTGGAGGAAAACACTCTGAGCCAACCACGGATACCGTAGCAAGAACCCATTTTTCCCAATACGATCGGTTCAACAGGTGCTTTATTGCTCATCATGACCACCGTGACAGATTAAGCTGCTTTGTTTGCTGCTTTGATCAGCGTAGCAACGCGATCGGAAACAGTAGCGCCCTGGCCAACCCAGTGAGCGATACGATCCAGATCCAGACGAGTTTCTTCTTCTGCGCCAGCGGCCAGTGGGTTGAAGAAACCAACGCGCTCGATGAAGCGACCGTTGCGTGCATTACGGCTGTCAGTCACAACAACCTGGTAGAACGGACGCTTTTTAGCGCCGTGACGTGCTAAACGAATAGTTACCATAACATCCTCTTGTGTGAATAAAACAACCGGGCCCCATCGAGGAACGGAGCCCGGGTGTCATATTAAAAGCCCGAAAATTTTACTCATTTTCGGGCAAAAAGCAATCTCAAAAGCGATTAACGTCCTGGAAAGCCTGGGGGCATCATCCCTTTCATCCCACGCATCATCTTCGCCATGCCGCCTTTCTTCATTTTCTTCATCATGCGCTGCATGTCGTCGAACTGTTTCAGAAGGCGGTTAACGTCCTGTACCTGCATGCCACAACCGGCGGCAATACGGCGTTTACGGGAACCTTTGATGATATCCGGGTTAGCACGTTCTTTAAGGGTCATCGAGTTGATGATCGCCTCCATACGCACCAGCACCTTGTCATCCATCTGCGCTTTAACGTTGTCAGGGATCTGGCCCATGCCCGGCAGTTTGCCCATCAGGCTCGCCATGCCGCCCATGTTTTTCATCTGACGCAGTTGCTCAAGGAAGTCGGTGAGATCGAAACCGTCACCTTTTTTCAGCTTACTGGCAAGTTTTTCAGCCTGTGCGCGGTCAACCTTGCTCTCGATATCTTCGATCAGCGACAGCACGTCGCCCATACCGAGGATGCGTGAGGCGATACGGTCCGGGTGGAATGGCTCCAGCGCTTCGGTTTTTTCGCCCACACCGAGGAATTTAATCGGCTTACCGGTAATGTGACGAATAGAGAGGGCTGCACCACCACGGGCGTCACCGTCCACTTTGGTCAGCACTACGCCGGTTAATGGCAGCGCTTCATTAAACGCTTTCGCGGTATTTGCCGCATCCTGGCCGGTCATGGCATCGACAACAAACAGGGTTTCTACCGGATTGATAGAGGCATGCACCTGCTTGATTTCGTCCATCATCGCTTCGTCAACGTGCAGACGACCGGCGGTATCCACCAGCAGCACGTCGTAGAATTTCAGCTTCGCTTCTTTCAGCGCGGCATTAACGATGTCGACAGGTTTCTGAGCCACGTCTGACGGGAAGAAATCCACGCCAACCTGCTCTGCCAGCGTTTCCAGCTGTTTGATCGCCGCCGGGCGATAGACGTCCGCAGACACCACCAGCACTTTCTTCTTGTGCTTCTCGCGCAGGAATTTACCCAGCTTACCGACGCTGGTCGTTTTACCCGCACCCTGCAGACCCGCCATCAGCACCACGGCCGGTGGCTGAGCCGCCAGGTTAAGTACCTGGTTCTCTTCACCCATCGCCGAAACCAGTTCGTTACGAACGATTTTGACGAACTCCTGACCCGGGGTTAGGCTCTTGTTAACTTCATGACCAACCGCTTTCTCTTTAACGCGGTTGATAAAATCACGCACAACCGGCAACGCCACGTCTGCTTCCAGCAGCGCCATGCGCACTTCGCGCAGCGTTTCCTTGATGTTGTCTTCGGTAAGGCGTCCGCGGCCGCTGATGTTGCGCAGCGTGCGCGACAAACGATCGGTTAAATTATCAAACATTGTCTCTCGCCTGAGTAGAAACGTTGGGTCGCCATGAGCGACACATACACAGAATTTTGCCAGAGTATAACATGAAGGCGCCTTTGTTGTTATGCAACGGTTGGAGCAGGCGTCACGTAACGTTATACTGCTTCTCTTTCTTATTAAGACAACTGTCGATGCCTATATGCCTGTTTTCGCACTGATCGCCCTTGTTGCCTACTCTGTCAGCCTCGCGCTGATCATTCCCGGACTGCTGCAAAAAAACAGCGGCTGGCGGCGCATGGCTATTCTTTCCGCGGTGATCGCACTGATAAGCCACGCTTTTGCGCTGGAATCACGCATCATCCCCGGTGACGGCAGCGTGCAAAACCTGAGCGTCCTCAACGTCGGCTCGCTGGTCAGCCTGATGATCTGCACGGTGATGACCATTGTGGCCTCTAAGAATCGCGGCTGGTTACTGCTGCCGATTGTGTATACCTTTGCGCTGATCAATCTGGCTTTGGCCACCTTTATGCCCAATGAGTTCATTACGCATCTGGAGGCGACGCCAGGTATGCTGGTGCATATCGGCCTGTCGCTTTTTGCCTACGCGACGCTGATTATCGCCGCGCTCTACGCCATGCAGCTCGCCTGGATTGACTATCAGCTCAAAAACAAAAAGCTGGCGTTCAACCACGAGATGCCACCGCTGATGGTCATTGAACGTAAAATGTTCCACATCACCCAGGTGGGCGTGGTTCTGCTGACACTCACGCTCTGCACGGGCCTGTTCTACATGAAAAACCTGTTCAGCGTGGAGAATATTGATAAAGCGGTACTCTCTATCGTTGCGTGGTTTGTCTATATTGTCCTGCTATGGGGCCATTACCATGAAGGCTGGCGCGGTCGCCGCGTGGTCTGGTTCAACGTCGCGGGTGCGGGCATTCTCACCCTTGCCTATTTTGGCAGCCGCTTCATACAGCAATTTGCTGGCTAAGAAACAAAGGAGTTCCCCCTGGAACACATCTCTACCACCACGCTGATCGTTACGCTGATCGTCATGGTGGTCATCTCCGCCTATTTCTCTGGCTCGGAAACCGGCATGATGACCTTAAACCGCTACCGGTTACGTCATCGTGCTAAGCAGGGTAACCGTGCCGCCCGTCGCGTCGAAAAACTGCTCCGCAAGCCGGATCGCCTGATAAGCCTGGTGCTGATTGGCAATAACCTTGTCAACATTCTTGCCTCTGCGCTGGGCACCATCGTCGGGATGCGCCTGTACGGCAATGCCGGGGTCGCTATTGCCACTGGTGTGCTGACGTTTGCGGTGCTGGTATTTGCGGAGGTACTACCCAAAACCATCGCCGCGCTTTACCCGGAAAAAGTGGCTTACCCGAGCAGCTTCTTGCTCGCACCGCTACTGATCCTGATGATGCCGCTGGTCTGGCTGTTGAATATGGTCACCCGTATCCTGATGCGGATGGTGGGCATTAAAGCCGACGTCGCCATCAGCAGTGCGCTCAGCAAAGACGAGCTGCGCACCATCGTGAATGAATCCCGCTCGCAGATTTCCCGACGTAATCAGGACATGCTCCTGTCGGTGCTTGATCTGGAGAAGGTGAGCGTAAACGACATCATGGTGCCGCGTAATGAAATCGTAGGTATTGATATCAACGATGACTGGAAAGCCATCGTCCGCCAGCTGACGCACTCCCCGCACGGGCGTATTGTGCTCTATCGCGACTCTCTCGATGACACCATCAGCATGCTGCGCGTGCGCGAAGCTTACCGCCTGATGACCGAGAAAAAAGAGTTCACCAAAGAGGTGATGCTACGTGCCGCCGATGAAATTTATTACGTACCGGAAGGAACACCGCTCAGTACGCAACTGGTGAAATTCCAGCGTAACAAGAAGAAAGTCGGCCTGGTGGTTGATGAGTACGGCGATATTCAGGGGCTGGTGACGGTCGAAGATATTCTGGAAGAGATTGTCGGGGACTTTACCACCTCAATGTCCCCTTCCCTTGCGGAAGAAGTGACCCCACAAAACGACGGCTCGGTGCTGATTGACGGAAGCGCCAACATTCGCGAACTCAACAAAGCTTTTAACTGGCATTTACCGGAAGATGAAGCGCGAACCATGAACGGCATGATCCTCGAAGCGCTTGAAGAGATCCCGGCTGCGGGCACGCGGGTACGAATTGAACAGTACGATATTGATATCCTGGACGTGCAGGACAATATGATTAAGCAGGTGAAGGTCCTGCCTGTTAAACCACTGCGCGAAAGTATCGCGGAATAATATTGTAGTGCCGGGTAAGGCGAAGCCACCACCCGGCACTACAGGACGGCAAATTACGCTTTCGCTTTCGCCACGGTCACCATTGCAGCACGAATGGTACGGCCGTTCAGGGTATAACCTTTCTGCATCACGCCCAGTACTTTACCGGCTTCAACGTCTTCTGATTCCACCATCGCGATCGCCTGGTGCACGTTAGGATCCAGTGGGACGTCGGTATCCGCAATCACTTCTACGCCGAACTTACGCACCACATCGAGCATGGATTTCAGCGTCAGTTCGATACCTTCGATCATCGCTGCGTTGTCCGGATTCGCTTTATCAGCCACTTCCAGCGCGCGATCGAGGCTATCAATCACCGGCAGCAGTTCGTTGACGAATTTCTCCAGCGCAAATTTATGCGCTTTTTCAACGTCCAGTTCGGTACGACGACGCAGGTTTTCCATTTCCGCTTTGATACGCAGCACGCCGTCGCGTTCACGATTCAGTGCCTCTGCTAACTGAGCTTCCAGATTCGCAATTTTCTCATCGCGCGGGTCCACCTGCTCAGCAGATGCGTCTGGCTCTACAGCCTCAACTTCATCATGCTGTTCCGTGATAATTTCTTCAGGGGCTTGCCCCTCAGGCGTTTTCTGTTCTTTACTACTCATGAATTTCTCCGCGTTTTTCTGCATTCATCTCGCTAACTTCGCTTATTATGGGGATCAGTTTCCGGGATTCAAGGGAACAAGACAGATTGTCATCATTCATCAGGCACAAGGACCTCCAGAAAATGAATAATCATTTCAGGTGTATTGGGATCGTCGGGCATCCGCGTCACCCTACTGCATTGACGACACATGAAATGTTGTATCGCTGGCTGTGTAGCAAAGGCTATGAAGTGATGGTTGAGCAACAGATTGCTCAGGAGCTACAGCTGAAGAGCGTCAAAACTGGCACGCTGGCGGAAATTGGCCAACAGGCGGATCTCGCCGTGGTGGTCGGCGGTGACGGCAACATGCTCGGCGCGGCCCGTACGCTGGCGCGTTATGACATCAAGGTCATCGGTATCAACCGTGGCAATCTCGGTTTTTTAACTGACCTCGACCCGGACAATGCCCAGCAACAACTGGCCGACGTACTGGAAGGTCACTATATCAGCGAAAAACGCTTTTTACTGGAAGCGCAGGTATGCCAGCAGGACTGCCAGAAGCGGATCAGCACCGCAATAAACGAAGTGGTTCTGCATCCCGGTAAAGTAGCGCATATGATTGAGTTCGAAGTCTATATCGACGAAATCTTCGCGTTCTCTCAGCGCTCTGACGGGCTGATTATCTCCACCCCGACAGGTTCGACCGCTTACTCCCTTTCTGCAGGTGGCCCGATCCTGACCCCTTCGCTTGACGCCATTACGCTGGTACCCATGTTCCCGCATACGCTTTCCGCCCGTCCGCTGGTCATCAACGGTAGCAGTACCATTCGTCTGCGCTTCTCCCACCGCCGAAATGACCTGGAGATCAGCTGCGACAGCCAGATAGCGCTGCCGATCCAGGAAGGGGAAGACGTACTTATTCGTCGGTGTGATTACCACCTGAATCTCATTCACCCGAAAGATTACAGCTATTTCAACACATTAAGCTCGAAGCTTGGCTGGTCAAAAAAATTGTTCTGATTTTGCATCCAGCGCTTTACTGTATATAAAACCAGTTTATACTGTATGAAAACACAGTTATGGTTTTTCATACAGGAAAACAATTATGCTGGCACAACTGACCATCAGCAACTTTGCCATTGTTCGTGAGCTTGAGATCGATTTCCACAGCGGCATGACGGCGATCACCGGGGAAACCGGTGCAGGTAAATCCATTGCCATTGATGCCCTCGGCTTGTGCCTTGGCGGCCGTGCCGAGGGAGACATGGTGCGCATGGGCGCAAACCGTGCCGATCTCTGTGCCCGCTTCTCCCTGAAAGATACCCCTGCGGCCCAGCGCTGGCTGGAACAAAACCAACTGGAAGACGGACGTGAGTGTTTACTTCGCCGTGTGATCAGCAGCGACGGTCGTTCCCGTGGCTTTATCAACGGTACAGCGGTTCCGCTCTCCCAGCTCCGCGAACTTGGCCAGTTGCTTATCCAGATCCACGGCCAGCACGCACATCAGCAACTCGTCAAACCAGAACAGCAGAAAGCCCTGCTTGATGGTTATGCAGGTGAGTACGCGCTCACTCAGCTTATGGCAGAACACTATCGCCAGTGGCATCAAAGCTGCCGTGAGCTCGCCCAGCACCAGCAGCAAAGCCAGGAGCGCGCCGCACGCGCCGAGCTTTTGGAATACCAGTTAAAAGAGTTGAACGAATTCAACCCGCAGGCGGGTGAGTTTGAGCAAATCGACGAAGAGTACAAGCGTCTGGCCAACAGCGGTCACCTGCTCTCAACCAGTCAGAACGCCCTCAACATGCTTGCGGATGGCGAAGACGTGAACCTGCAAAGCCAGCTGTATAACGTTCGTCAACTGGTCACCGAACTGGCTGGCATGGACAGCAAACTTTCTGGCGTACTGGATATGCTGGAAGAGGCCGCGATTCAGATCTCAGAAGCCGGTGATGAATTGCGCCACTACTGTGAACGTCTGGATCTCGACCCGAACCGTCTGTTTGAGCTGGAACAACGCATCTCCCGTCAGATCTCACTGGCTCGTAAGCACCACGTTACGCCGGAAGAACTGCCAAATTACTATCAGTCACTGCTGGAAGAACAGCAGCAGCTTGACGATCAGGCTGACTCGCAGGAAACCCTCTCTCTGGCGGTGAGCCTGCATCATGAACAAGCGCTGGCAACGGCGAAACAACTGCACGAGATTCGAGTGCATTACGCCCAGGAGTTAAGTCAGCATATCACCGACAGTATGCACACGCTGGCGATGCCGCACGGCGTGTTTACGATCGATGTCCGCTTTGAAGAGAATGTGCTGACGGCAGAAGGTGCGGATCGTATCGAGTTCCGCGTCACCACTAACCCAGGACAGCCACTGCAGGCCATCTCCAAAGTAGCGTCCGGCGGTGAGCTGTCGCGTATCGCACTGGCGATTCAGGTGATTACCGCACGTAAAATGGAAACCCCGGCGCTGATTTTCGATGAAGTGGATGTCGGGATCAGCGGTCCAACGGCTGCTGTAGTCGGTAAACTGCTGCGTCAATTAGGTGAATCAACACAAGTCATGTGTGTTACCCACCTGCCACAGGTGGCAGGCTGTGGTCATCATCACTTTATCGTCAGTAAAGAAACCGACGGTGAAATGACGGAAACGCACATGAAACCGTTGGATAAACGCGCGCGTCTGCAGGAGCTGGCTCGTCTGCTTGGCGGCAGTGAAGTCACACGAAATACGCTCGCAAACGCGAAAGAACTGCTGGCGGCATAAACTTTTTCGGGATCTCAGGGTCATAGAGAACAACAAAAACGCCGCCAGACCGGTTTCAAAGTGGGGCAAGGTCTATTATCATCGGCATATTACATATGAGCCGCGTTCTGCTCGGGCCCGAAAAGGAATCAAATCACTATGCGTTGTAAAATGCTGACCGCTGCCGCAGCGGTTCTTCTGATGTTGACCGCAGGCTGTTCCACTCTGGAGAAAGTGGTTTACCGTCCTGACATCAACCAGGGGAACTACCTTACCCCTAACGATGTGTCCAAAATCCGTGTGGGGATGACACAACAGCAGGTCGCTTATGCACTGGGAACCCCGATGATGTCCGATCCGTTCGGCACAAACACCTGGTTCTATGTATTCCGTCAGCAACCGGGCCACGAAGATGTGACCCAGCAAACCCTGACGCTGACCTTTAGCAGCGCCGGTGTGTTGACCAACATCGACAACAAGCCTGCCCTGACCAAATAATCAGGTGTCAGAAATGCAAAAAGGTGCTCAATGAGCACCTTTTTTGTTTCTGAATTCTTGCACAGAAACGTAGCCCCGGTAAGCGTCAGCGCCACCGGGGAAGAAAGCGCTACTTAGCCGCTTTCTCCGCACGCTGACGACGCAGTTCTTTCGGGTCGGCAATCAACGGACGATAAATCTCCACCCGGTCACCTTCTTTCAGCACATCACCCAGCTTAACCGGGCGGCTGTAAATCCCGACTTTATTCTTCGCCAGGTCAATATCACTGCGAAGATCAAGGATGCCGGAAGCGCGGATAGCCATCTCAACAGTCGCACCCTCTTCCAGCGTTACACGTTGCAGATACTGCTTCTCCGGCAGCGCGTACACCACTTCCACAGCAATCTTATGCGACACTGTAAACCTCTTTGGCGCGGGTGGTGAACGCCTGAACCATATTTGAAGCCAGCTCTTTAAAGATGCGACCAAACGCCAGCTCAATCAGTTTATTCGTAAACTCAAAGTCCAGATGGAACTCGATACGACAGGCGTCAGCGCTCAGGGGCGTAAACTTCCAGCCCCCCATCAGCGTTTTAAACGGACCATCCACCAGATGCATCAAAATACTCTGATTACTCGTCAGCGTATTACGCGTGGTGAACGTCTTGCTGATCCCCGCTTTGGAGACATCCACCGCTGCAGTCATCTGCGTTGGACCAGACTCCAGAACACGGCTCCCGGTACATCCAGGAATAAACGCTGGATAAGACTGAACATCGTTCACTAACTGATACATTTGTTCCGCGCTGTAAGGCACAAGCGCAGTACGGCTAATCTGAGGCATAGCATTTCCCATGGTCACACAACGGACAAATAATAACATTTATCACCTGTTAAAAAAACGCTAAGCCTCATCTCGTGCTAAGATAGCGCGTTAGACCTCACAGGACGCAATGAGGTGACTTTTTGAAATCAGATTACCGACGGCTTTACGACACTTATGACGAAGAAAAAAGCACATAAACCAGGCTCGGCGACCATTGCGCTCAACAAGCGTGCTCGCCATGAGTATTTCATTGAAGAAGAATTCGAAGCTGGCCTTGCGTTGCAGGGCTGGGAAGTAAAATCGCTGCGCGCCGGGAAAGCCAACATCGGCGATAGCTACGTGATCCTGAAAGATGGTGAAGCCTTCCTGTTCGGGGCGAACTTTACGCCGCTGACCGTTGCCTCTTCACACTATGTTTGTGACCCAACACGCACACGTAAACTGCTGCTGAACAAGCGCGAGCTGGAATCCCTCTACGGTCGCATCAACCGTGAAGGCTTCACCGTGGTTGCTCTGTCGCTGTACTGGAAAAATGCCTGGTGCAAAGTGAAAGTTGGCGTTGCGAAGGGTAAAAAACAGCACGATAAACGTACTGACCTGAAAGAGCGCGAGTGGCAGCTCGACAAAGCGCGCATCATGAAAAATGCAGGGCGTTGATTCTGCACACTTATTGTACTATTCAATAAGTTAGCGTTCTGGGCTGGTATCCAGGAAGTGAAATCTGGTATACTGAGTTCAACACTATTGGGGCTGATTCTGGATTCGACGGGATTTGCGAAACCCAAGGTGCATGCCGAGGGGCGGTTTGCCTCGTTAAAAGCCGCAAAAAAATAGTCGCAAACGACGAAAACTACGCTTTAGCAGCTTAATAACCTGCTCTGAGCCCTCTCTCCCTAGCTTCCGCTCTTAAGACGGGGATCAAAGAGAGGTCAAACCCAAAAGAGATCGCGTGGAAGCCCTGCCTGGGGTTGAAGCGTTAAAACTAATCAGGCTAGTTCGTTAGTGGCGTGTCTGTCCGCAGCTGGCGTGCGAATGTAAAGACAAACTAAGCATGTAGTACCGAGGATGTAGAAATTTCGGACGCGGGTTCAACTCCCGCCAGCTCCACCACTTTTTAGTTGTTTGAAGTACAATGAAGTCTACTAAGCCCGCATGGAATCAGCCTTGCGGGCTTTTTTACGTCTATTGTCGTCCAGTGAGAATTGCTGAGAACTATCACATATGGCACCCTGAATGGGACCCACTAAGAAGGGTCCAAAAACCGAGGGTCCCAAAATGGCAAAAATCGCTAAGAAGCTCACTGACACTGAAATCAAAAGCACCAAACCAGCCGACAAAGAAATCAACTTGTTTGACGGAGATGGTTTGATACTACGAATCGCTCCCCTCTCGAAAGGAGGAAAGAAGAATTGGTATTTCAGGTATGCAGTGCCAGTGAGTAAAAAAAGAACCAAAATGAGCCTTGGGACCTATCCTCACCTTACACTGGCAAGAGCCAGAGCCTTACGAGATGAATACCTTTCCTTGCTTGCTAATGGCATTGATCCCCAAGTTCATAACAACGATAAAGCTAATGCCTTAAAGAATGCTACTGAACACACTCTCCAAGCCGTGGCAAGGAAATGGTTGGATGAGAAGGTAAAGACCTCTGGTATCTCACAAGACCATGCAGAAGACATCTGGCGAAGCTTGGAGAGAAATATATTTCCCGGCTTGGGTAAGGTTCCTATCAATGAGATCCGACCCAAACTCTTAAAGCAACATCTCGACCCTATTGAGCAACGAGGAGTCCTCGAAACCTTACGGCGAATCATTTCCCGATTAAATGAAATATTTCGCTGGGCCGCGACTGAAGAACTTATCGAGTTCAATCCGGCTGACAACCTTGGGCAACGGTTCAGTAAGCCTAAAAAACAGAATATGCCAGCATTACCCCCTTCCGAGTTACCCCGCTTCCTAATGGTGTTAAACAATGCCTCAGTTCGTATGGAGACAAGATTGCTGATTGAATGGCAATTGCTGACCTGGGTTCGTCCAGGGGAAGCCGTTCGTGCAAGATGGGCCGATATAGATACTGAAAAATCGATGTGGAACATCCCGGCTGAGTTTATGAAAATGAAGAAGCCTCACAAAGTTCCACTAAGCAAAGAAGCTTTGCGAGTCTTGGATTCAATGAAAGCCATCAGTGGGCACAGAGAGTGGGTTTTCCCCAGTATCAAAGCTCCACTCAATCATATGCATGAACAAACAGCGAATGCGGCCATAATCCGTATGGGCTTTGGTGGAGAGCTTGTAGCCCATGGAATGAGATCTATTGCACGAACGGCCTCAGAGGAGTCGGGTAAGTTCAGGACAGATGTCTTAGAAGCGGCCCTTGCTCACTCGAAGAAAGATGAAATAATTGCCGCATATAATCGCGCAGATTATCTTGCAGAACGAGTGGTTCTCATGCAGTGGTGGAGTGATTATGTGCAAGCTCAAAGGCTAAAAGCCATTGCAGCTTAATAATTAAAAAACACATAATAAACAAAGGTAATTACTAGGATTGCATCTCTATTTTCAACGAACAACTTAGAACCATACACCCAGCATTAACCAATTAAAGCCCTGTTTTAGCTTCTGAGATTAAGCAATAGCTGGTCAAATAATTTCAGAAGCTTTTTTTTTGATCCAAACCAAACAACACTACTTAACTCATTGTATATATTGTTTTTTTATGTTAGCAATAAATACAATGTACAGCATACATGCATATGTTGGGGCGGTAGCATTTAAATGTACAATTCTCATCCGTAAAGTTCACACAGCATTTATGAATAAGGTTGGTCTATGAGTGAAAATAAACTGTTTGATAATTATGAGATTATAGAAAGAAATCTACTAAAAACAGAATCAAATAGAAATATTCCTGAAGTAATTCTTACCCTTAAAGATGGAGAGAGTTACATTATCAAACATTGGCCAAGAAATACCTCAAGTGATGAACAAGTTCTTGAAAGTATTTGGCAACATGAATTACGACAACTACAAAGGTTAAAGGGATATCCTGGAGTAGGAGATTATATAGTAAATCCTGTTGAATCAAAAAAAACAAATGAAGGGTACTATCTTGTTTTAAATTCTGATGGTAGAGTACCTACTTCTTACTTATTGAATAAAAGAACATTATCTCTCCCAAGAAAAAGCCACTGGCTCACCCGTTTAAAAGATCCGGCAGTTAGAATCAGATTCTGGAAAAATATCTGTAGAATTACAAATGCTATTGGTTTGCTTCATGCGCAAGGGTTGTTACATCGACATTTAGATGAAAATTCAATTCTAACATATGATTATGAATCAGATGATTATAACGATTTTCAATTGACCGGCTTCGAGTGGTCAATCCGAATGCCTACACTTACCAGAGCTAAAATTGAGCCTGTTGGTGAACACGGTAAAATATCAACTTTTGCTACAGATTGGATCGATTTAGGAATTTTAATAGCAAACTTTTTAAAAATAGATATAAATGAAATTAAATCTCTGCAGTTCCCAGCAGAATACTTCATTTCTAAGTACGATCTGACAATTAGTGAAGTAGCTATAATTCGTAGTCTATTAGGAATCCAACCTATTCAGCAAAATGCTATAAAAGAACTTCTTGGTGAAAAAGATATTCTACAGTTTTTAGATGGTATAATTGATGAGCTTACTGAATTCTATAAAAAAACGAAAACTATTCATGGGTTAGCAATAAACACTAAGTATGAACAATCTGATAATACCAAAGATAAAAAAGAGCTATTTCACTGCATACAAAAAATAATCTTTGAGAAAAGTGAATTCACAATATCCAGAGATGACTCTGATATAATAAAGAGTTTCGTAAGCGAAGATTTATCAGATTCACCAGTATTATTTGTTAATACCTCAGAACACAATCGATATGATGTAGTATTGAAAGGGAAAGAACTTTTTTATGTACTAACACCATTTCAACCTGACCATCGAACGAGTGACAAAACATGGGATTTAGGTTATTCACAATATGCATATTTAGAGTTGCCAAATAGATTCTTTGGTAAAGATAATTACATTGAACTAAATAGTAATAATATATCATGTTATACTCATTACGAAGCCAGGAAATTTTTGAATAGTAATGATAACTCATTAAGCCTACTGTCTTGGGAAATGATTTTCAAAGATATAGGTAAAACTAAAAACAAAAGAAATGAAGAACATCTTCGATTATTGGAGGGCCTAACTGCCGTTCATATTACAAATATCGCATATGCAAAAGCAGAAATTTTCCCTGTAGAAAACATCAGTGAAGAAAGCGAACCAGATAATATTAGCTCATGGATCTTTAAATTCATTCCCAAATTTGACGAAACAACGGAGGAACTGTCTAAGTCGCTAAGTATCGACTCACCATCTGTCAGGCTTGAAAAGATTATAAATAGTAGTGAAAACAACGATAAGGTATCCTGGAGTTTAGTAGACAATAATGATTTCAGTAGAGTTGACGAAGAGATTCTTTTAGAGTTTTATGGCTATGAAACAGATCAAGACAATCAAGAAATATATAGCTTCATCTCTAAAAAACCTCTTCCAGAATGGAGGAATTTTTATATTGTTCCCGACTCGATTGAAGGAACTCTGCGCCAAATAACAAGACATGCAAATACATTGGATATGCTTGAAAATCATATCGAATTGATGAATGTAATTACTTCCCCTAATTCAAATCTCACAGTAAGCAATGAAGATATAATTGCAAAAGATATAATGGACTCATTGGATGAATCTAAACAAAGAGTTTTTACAAAAGTATTATCAACATTGCCAATGAACCTTGTACAAGGTCCACCGGGAGTAGGTAAAACTCACTTAGTCAAAGCAATTTCTAAATTTATCTTTAAAGAAGAACCTAATAGCAGGATACTCTTTACCGCACAGAGTCATGCAACCGTTCAACATCTATATCACGAAGTTGTCAAAGATTTACTTACTGAAAACAAACATACAAATGATCCCATAATTATTAGATGCAACAAAATATCTGGCGAAGATAATATAATTTTAAACAGTGCCGATGAAACTGGATTAGAATATTTGCGGAAGTTCGTAGAAAGCCCTTTATACAAAAACTCTTCCAATCAAAGTTTAAAAAGTAATATTTCCAGTTTGCTTAAAGCTCCTCCAGTAAAGAGATACCCACTAATTAATCAACTAATTAAATCAGCAAGCTTAATATTTGCTACAACTAATTCAGATTATGTAGAGAGAATGATAAAAGAAAGAGCACAATTTGATTGGTCGATCATGGAAGAAAGTGGAAAGGTTACAGGTATAGAATTAATAAGCCCACTTTTATTATCCTACCGACGATTAATGATCGGTGATCACAATCAATTGCCACCGTATCGTTCAATTGAGTTAAGAAACATTTTAACCAATAATACAAAACTTAAAAACACCTTTGAAGAAGTTGACAGCATAAGTAATTTTAAATTAAAAAATGAACTAATGCGTAATAGTCACTTTTCATCAATAACCGATGATCAAGCAAGAGAAATAGGATTACGGGCAGCCAAATATGTAAATCTATTTGAATCTCTTATTATTGATGATGAAAGACAAGACGTAATGTATGAAAAAATAAAGGGAAAAGATTATAAAAGAAACAATAAATTATCCTCAATGCTGTCAGTCCAGCACCGTATGCATCCTCATATTGCAGAAGTGATTTCAAATGTTTTTTATAACAACAAATTAGTTACCGATAAAGATAAAGAAAGGAAGTATCTTACAGAAGATTTTCAATCAGTACTTAACTTAAAAGAGGAATCTCACCTCACAAATACACCAGCACTGGTATGGATTAGTCAACCAGATGTACAAAAAACTAAAGGTAACAGAGCAGGAGAGCATACACCAATCTGGTCAAACGAAAGTGAATGTAAGGCAATCATAGATATTCTCAAAGATTTGGACAAGAACTCCAACCCAACAAAAAAAATAAAGTTGGCAATTCTTTCTCCATACTCAAATCAAGTTAAATTAATTTCAAAGCATATTGAAATTGAAAAGAAAAAAAATCAATTCAAAACACTTTTAAATAATTACATTCCACCAGATGATAATGATGGTTATTGCCTTACTGTTGATTCGTTCCAAGGTGGCGAAGCTGATATTGTCTTAATTTCATTAGTACGAAACAATGGTAAAAGCACAATTAAGAGTGCATTAGGATTTTTATCAGATCAACGCCGTATAAATGTTTTACTTAGTAGAGCAAAGTACAAATTGATCATAGTCGGTTCATATGAACTCCTCAAGGCTTGGTCTAATCGTATATCCAGAGAGAACTCAAAAGAATATGATTTTATTCCAAGACTAACTGATAAACTGGATTTGTCTTTAAATGAGAGAAAGCTTTCATTAATTACATCAAACTTTATAACAAACAAAGGAAATAAAAATGAAAAATAAAAACATATATGTTAAAATTCCTTTTCATTATGGAGTTCATAAATTCAAAATATTTAAAGGCCATAGATGGGGAGCTTTAGATCATTTTTTACTTCAAGAGATTAGCCTCCAACCCTATCCTATAGAAGAGCTATCATTAAAATCTAATCTTCCACAACGGCTCATAATTGAAATAATATTGCCATTTATGAAATTGGGTTGGGTTGAATTAGTTGAATTGAATTCTAAATACAACTTCAGGATTACCAGCAAAGGAAGGAGTGTTGCTAATCGTGAGGAACTCCCTTATGAAAGAGAGCCACTGGAATCTACTCGGAAGTTTTTAATAGATCCAATCACAGCAAAATGTTATCGAGTAAATGCAAGAAATCAAAACTATCAGATATATCCTACATCAAGAGCAAATGAATTACTTAAGAATAAACACTCGATATCAACAGAACTCAAAATTAAAAACCCCAAACATTCACCGTTCACATCAGACATTCTAAATTGTGTTGAAGATACTGACGAAGAGGTTATAGGGTATGAGGAAAGAGCTAATGATAGACCTTATTATCAAAATAGAACTTTTGCTATAGCACAAGTTGATGAAGCAGATAACATAACGGGTGTTCCATCTGATATCTCAAAAGAATTAGCCGCAGATATTATCGCTGCAGCTAATATGAAGCGAAGTGAAATAAATACTAATATAGACTCTCTTAGCAAGAACTCAAAAATAAGCACTTATAATACCGAGTCTTTTGAAAATAGATTTGAAGAACACTATATTAATGAAACTGAATTCCGAATAATATCAGGTTCAGACAGCCATCGAGATCATCTTATCGCGATGATCGATAAATCTGTTAGTAGAATCATTATCCATTCAACTTTTATACACTTAAAAAACTTTGAATCAATCTTTCAGAAATTAACTGATGCTGCTAAACGCGGAGTTCAAGTTGATATCTTATGGGGCCAAGAAGAACCCGATGATGAGAGAAGTATCGGAAGTTATAACCAATTTCTTGAGGGCCTTAAGTCTTATAGAGAAGAAATTATAAAGCTTGGATTAACCTCCCTTTTTACAATACATTCAGATCCAACAGGTTCTCATGCAAAGGTTATAGTATGCGATACAATGGAATTCGGATATTGTTCAACCATCGGTTCATGTAACTGGTTAGCAAGTGGATTTAATAGGTATGAATGCTCTGTTTTCGTAACAAATGATACCTTGACGACTGAAGTATTAGATATTTTGAGCATAATTTCTAAAGGAAAATCTAGAGTATCTAACAACTTAAGCAAATCTATTTCAGCCATTTCATACGAATTGAAAAAAGCTTGTGAGCATTTATCATCAGAAGATTCTGCGAACAAAAATGTAAGAATTAAAATCATCACAAAAAATGAGCATCATGATTTTGTTTTAGATGCAAGAGACAAAGCAACAAAATCAATATTTATTGCGAGTCATAGAATTAGTAATAATGCAGAAAGACCTATTTTAACTCCCTTGATAACATCAATGACAGCCAATAGCAGTCTTAATATTAACATGTATTACTCATCTCTTAGCGGAGGTATCAATTCACAGCAACTTGATGACATGAGTAACTCTTTAAGAAAAAATGGAATTACTTTAGAGAAGAAGAAAGATCCTATTTCTCATGCAAAAATATTATCATGGGATAATGACAACATTTTGATCACGAGTCTTAATTGGCTTTCAGCCTCAGCTTACGGAAACCCATATGATGAGCTTGGCATCTTTATAGAAAGAAAAGATATATTTTCTTTAATTTCGCCTAATTACTGAAACAAGCTATGGGATATCTTGTAGAAAGATATCCTATTGTACTTATGTTATTTGCAAGGTAACTATATGACTGAAGAAATTAGCAATAGCAATAGCAATAGCAACCATCCCAATAAAGAAAAAAAATGGAAAATAATCATCAAAAATATTTTTTTCTTTATTGCATGTTTAATTGCTCTTTCAATTAGCATATTTTATCTAATCAAGAACGTAAAACATTATCTAAAACCTCTAAGCACCGATATAATCCCTGATTACATTAGCATCCTCCCTATTATTGCAGGCGGTCTTTTTATAGCACTATGGTATATTTACCGAGGTAAATCCGTTAAATCATTAAATGATGCAATATTATTTGCATCAGCAAGCTATGCTTTATATTTATTTTTATTCGATTATGAATTTTATAAAAGTTTTACAGATTTGCAGTACATTGCAGAACACCTCTATCAAATTGGTATAAAAGTTTTAATACTTATTTCAACTGTTGGTAAAACTTTAATAACAATAGTCGAATTTATAAATGACAGACATAAAGAAAACCAGGTAATAAAGCAAAAGAAATTGAATGCTGAACCCAAAAATGATGGACCTTCGGCTTCTGTTATGAATAATACACCATCAAATACTGCAATACCAGACTTAATAACTCACAATAACTTTTATTACAAATTAGTTCTATTTGTAGCGATTGGAATGACAAGTGCCCCTTGGGTTTTTATTTATTTACGCGACTATATTTAACTTGATAAAGAACCCATCCTAATGAAAAAATCACTATGTAAAAATCCATCATGCCTAACCAACCAGAGTACTTCGGAAAAAAAACCAATACATTTAAATTGATTGAAGCAACAAGTGCAAGGAAAAAAGCTATCTTCATATACCCTCCTCATTATTAATAAATACAGTTATAGCAATTTCAATCTCAAAGTCAACAATCCCTCTAAATATAAGCAAGAGCTAATTTATAGAAGCGGTTGCACCGTTCTATAAAGCTCTTGCTTTTCTTGCTTCCTTTCAGTCAGACAATAAAAGAAATCAAAACAATCCATCCTATAGATTGACAAAAAACTCATTCGTTATATAAGTGATATATAAAGCATATGGATTATGCTAACTAATTAATATCATACAAAATGGAGTTTATATGCATAAGATAAATTATAGCGATGATATAGATCTATCCAAAACTTCCCGCCGTGGTAGTTTTAATAAAAGTAAAATTCCTTCAGAAGCAGTAAGAAGCTATTGTGTCAGTGTCCGATTGAATGTTGAAGAACTGCAACTCCTTAATATAAAGCGAGGCTCTTATAAAAAAGGCGAGTGGCTTCGCATGGCTTCCCTTCAAAAGTTGCCTCCTGTTATACCAACGATTAATACCAAAGCCTGGAAAGCTTTAACTGATATATCGCAAAAGCTAAATCGAATTGCGACCCATATAGATTGTAAAAGCAAGGACAGTCAGCTTACCCATACTGAATTGTTCGCTGTGAAGCGACAACTGGAAGAGCTTCGCACGAATCTTTTAAGTGACAGTATATGGAGCCTCCCGAATGAAGGGTATGCGGAAGATTCGCAGGGGTAAGAACTTTGCTGGTGTGGTCCAATACGCATTGAAACCGGGAGCACATCATAAATGCGATCCAGTCGTAATCGGGGGCAATATGCTGGGTGACACCGCCCATGAAATGATTGCAGAGTTCGATAGCACCAAGCATCTTCGCCAGGATGTCGCAAAACCAGTTTGGCACAACTCGCTTCGCTTACCTGATGGTGAATCATTATCGAATGACCAATGGGCAAGGATAGCTGACGACTACATGAAGAGAATGGGATTCAGTGATACTCATGTTCGTTGCTATGTGCTTCATGACGATCCGGCTGGTCAGCACATACACATTATCGCAAGTCGCATAGACCTCAATGGAGGGAAGCTCTACTTGGGTAGGAATGAAAACCTTATCAGCACACGGATCATTAGTGAACTCGAAATCGCTCACGGTCTGACAGTGACCAAGCCAGCCCCTTCCATTACACCAAAGCAACAGAAGCGAAGAAAAGTTTCCCGTAATGAACAGATGCTTGCAGAACGGACTGGCCTTCCCTCCCCTAAAGAAGCTCTACAACAGATACTTGATAAAAGTTTGGCAGATACACCTGATCTTTTAACTTTTATAAAACGACTGGAAGAAGCTGAAGTCGGCTGGACGGCTAACATTGCTTCTACCGGTAAGATGAACGGCTTCTCATTCGAATACCGCGATATCGCTTTCAAGGCATCCAAACTTGGAAAGGCATACTCTTGGGTAAATCTTCAAAAGCAGCTTAACTACAACCCAGATCACTTAGAAGCTCTGCGAACAACAAAGGGAGTTATCCCTGCTCCTGCTCCTGCTCCTGCTCCTGCTCCTGCTCCTGCTCCTGCTCCTGCTCCTGCTCCTGCTCCTGCTCCTGCTCCTGCAAAAGATGTTTCAACAACGGATATTTCAAAGGAAAGCATAAGTGAAAAAATTGCTGAACTCGAACTACGACTCAAAGAAGACAGAAGAAACGAAATCGTAGAAAAGATTCTTCAAAAAAACTCAGTACAACAGCAAAAGCATCTCAGGCTTATCGGCTGGATTCCATTTCTCAGAAGGCTCGCAGAGCTTCTCAGAAGCTATGGGAAGTCCATTCTTCACAAAACCCACACACACTTCTCAAAAATTCATGTAATCCAACCTTTAAACAAGGCGAGAAAAATTCGTTTATAGACAGCTAGTTGTAAACACCTTTCGTAACCACACTCTATTCTCTAGTAATAGATTTGTGTTTAGTCAAGAAAATATTGATCGTTATTACAGATCAATAAACTACTAATGATAGATTTCAACTATCAAGAAACAACCATCGATCGGTACAAGCAATTTTACTAAAGCGAGTCGGTCATCGAGAATCTCTGTAAACGCACCATTTAATCTTCCAGATTGGGATAGCTATGGAAAACGAAACAATAAAGTGCCCGTTCTGCTTTACACAAAGTCCTCATGGTGTGCGGATTTGCAAAGGCTGTCATGCAAAGGTCGCTTACGGTGAAAGCCCGCTCAGTGTGGCATTCCTGTTTCAATTCGTGGCATTTGGTCTCGCGTGGTTAGCATTTTCGTGGACCGGCAGCACTCTTGTATCAGTCATTACGTTTTTCGTAAGCATCATTATTCTTATCTATAAAATCAAAAGAATGTATGCAGACAGAGTTGTTTTTATACGGTGAAATTAATTTCACACAACCGCAAACATAAAATGAGAAAGTAAATGAACCGATTTATAACGTCCTCTTTTTTTATTATTGTCTTCCTGCTTTCTGGCTGTTCAACATCAGGGAACCAGAACCTTAAAAACGAAACACCACAAAGCCTCCAGTCAAAGATCATTAAAAACAAAACAACTAAGACGGAATTACTCACTAAGTTAGGTGAGCCTGATACAAGAACCACACTCGATGACGGAAATGAGCAATGGAAATATTTCATGTCTAACAATCAGTTCAATGCAACGACTTTCATTCCTGTTGTGGGGCTGTTTACTGGCGGTTCCCAAACTCAGTCTAAAACTCTTGAAATCGACTTCAAGGGAGAGACTGTAAGTAAATGGACTTTTTCCTCTGACAATAACAACACCAAAACTGGCATTCTTAATTAATTGTTTTTTGGATAAGAAAATGAAAATATACTCAATTATCACAGTTATCATTACCACCTTCCTTCTAACCGCATGTAACAATGAACCATCGCAAGACGATATATACAATGTTTTCAAAAGTGTTGTAGATAGAACAAATACAAGTATGAAAGCTCTTGATTCAAGAGTTACAGAAAAAGATCTTTTAAGAATCGATTACGTGAAGAAAGTTAGTTGCACAGAAGAAGCAAACAATGTTTATAACTGCATTGTCGATGCCTCTATTAGTAATATGAAACAAACAAAACCAGTAAAACTAATCAAATCTGATGGTGTCTGGAAAGAAGTTCAGTAGTAGCCTATATCAAGAAGTCTTTTAGCCCCTGCTTAGGGGCTTTTTATTGCCTATAACCTGACGGTTCTTACGCGAACTTCATGGGTTAACTCTTTCTCAATTACTTTCATTTCATATTGTGCTCTGACAGTAGCATAGATTTCCTCTGCTTTTTCTTGATTGTTATCTATGTAATTAACAAGCGAGTTTAGTTCCCTAATAACTCCTTCTTTGTTATTTAATCGTTGTAGAAGATTGCTTGTCAGACTTTTGTATACCGAGCTAAACATAGTCATTATGTTATCAATATTACGATTGGATTTGGAATAAATCCTTTTAGGGTAAAAATATTTTAAATGGTATCCCACAAAAATTAAGTAAAGTTGATATGAGAAACTTTTATCTCCGGGCTGGTACCGTTTTGAGATATATTTATCAATTATAATGATAAGTTGCTCTTCCAGAGTAAACTCTGAATTGATGATGTTTTTGTCCATAAAATGCATCCTTGCATAATTGAAATAGTCATCCTGACCATATATTTATATTTATCGTATTTATTTAACTTGTCAATAGGTGTAACCTATCAACTATTATTTTTTATTAAATGGTCTATTCAATTGTTCCATAGTGAGACCATGTCTATAAGCATTATACTGCCAATAGCTAAACTGCTCTTTGTATCTATTGTTCTGTTTTTTTAACATTTCATTTTCGGCTTTAAGATTTATTATTTGTTGTGCCGCAATCGTTAAGTTAGCTGGCTTTTTAAGGCCAGATTTTTTCAAATTAGACAAATTTTTCTTTGTTCTATATGCTTCAACAACTTCATCATGAGCACTTAGAGATTGCCTTGTGATAGTTCTGTTTAGATTCTTATAAACTGATTCACATAAATCGCTCCATGTGATTTTACCGTCCCAAGTCAGTATAATGTGTTTAATTGCCTTTATTTCACTCCTGTTTAAATGTTTTGCCATATGCATCTCCTGTTTCAATTATTCAATAGTTTATTAATTCTTTCCAAATTTTTTTTGTGGTGTTGCAACCATTTGTCTGCACCATAATCACCATTTTCATAAGCGATCTGAGTTATTCTCTTTAATTGCATTACTTTCTCTCGGACAGATTGCAGTCTAATTCTATCTACTGAGTTAATGTCCGGTGTTTCATTATCACATTCAATAAGATGATTAATTTTTGCACAAGGCTTGATTAAATAGTTATGTACACAGTAACCAAATTCAGTTAAGTGTATTGCACCTTGATTAAGGTTATCAAAATCAATTGTCAATTCATTTGTGGGTATTGACTCCCTTTGACAGTAATTACTCCTATTCAATTTAATAGCTTTGATTTTATCTAACATATCTTCTTCCGACACATGGTTATAAACTCTGTTCTGATTCGCATTGATACGACCAGACCATTTAGCTATATCCAGTTCAGACATTTCACCATAATGGGCTATTGTGTTTAAAAGGTGCCGTGGCTGGTGTGAGCGAATAAGTAGTGGTTTACCTTCATCATCATAATATCCATATCGGGAAAATATATTTTTATAATTCATCTCATAGCTTTTTTTTCTTTGTATGTCACTGAAAAAGAAACTTTTAGTAGGTTTGTAAAATGTGAAAATTGAAGTCATTCTTGATAAAGAAAATTGATCAGTATTGAGCAAGCATAAAGCATTACTAAATTTTATGGATTTTTCTTTATCATACCATGGAAAATCTCTGCTAAAATTAGAACTAATAATTTCCCACAAATTACTCAATGAATAGTTGTAATCATTGTGGTTTAAGAAACTTTTCCCACCATCCAAACTCGTTCTTTTAATTTTTAAAACACATGATTTATGATCAAATAAATTATACCCCAGTGCATGGCAAACTTGTACAACGGTCAATTTAGCTTTTTCATCAACTGTTGGGCAAAGCTCATGTCGGTAAAATTTATCCGGGTACTTTTCGCACCAGTGAGCAAGTGCTCTTGCATTTTGTGATAAGGAAAGTAATCTTCTAATCGCTTTCTTTGCAACTGGTATCATAACCCGTGGAATCCATTTGATATTAGGGCCATACCCTTTTACCGAATAAAATCTCAAACCATATCTTTCGATACCCTTGCCATCTATTTGTGTAATCTCACAATCAGCAGGTAAGGCTAAAATTTCAGAAATTCTGCTCGGACAACAAAGTAGAAGTGCAAATACTGAACTGGTGAACTTATCCCTTGGACTCAGTAACTCATCATTTTGAGAAAAAATATCAGCAATAGCGAGCAATGCTTCTTCATCTGGTAACTTATCGCTTCGGTGATAATCCTCAATCTCAGTAAGATAATTGTTTTTGACTTTCTGTTTTACATGGTTTTTCCATGAGATATATCCTGACTTCACAAGATTATGTTCACACAGAAACTTTGATATTTTTTCAAGCTGTATTCCACATTTAGCCAAAACGTTACCTTCAAAATATTTACTCCCGATCTGCATTGCCTCATCGAAAACAACGGCTGTAACATTATAAATGAGACCAGTGTTCTGAACCTGCAAAAGGGCCTGTTCGAGACATCGCAAGGCCATCATAATAACCCCATAATTTTTTAATGGTTTCAATGTGTGTTGATATCTGATATATGCTTTCGCAAAATTGATATAATCTTCGTGCATTGCATCAATGGAATCAAAGATTTTATTTCCAATCCCTATTTTTCTAAATGTGACATATCCTTTCCAGGCATACTGCTCCCAATCCTGAGTTTGGGTTAGTCCGGACAGTTGATAGCGACAAAATTTTATGAACTCATTATAATTTTCTTCTACAAGAATATGTTTTTTTGATTTGAACAAAATAATATTATTCATAGTTGATTCACCTCACTGCGATCAATCGGAATAAAAAACATACATTGATTGCAAGGAAATCCTGAATTCTGACTCTGGCATCTACTTGAAGAAAAAAATTTGAAATGACTACTCTTTTTCGATTTGATTCCGTTCATAAAAATATCAGCGACAAATGACAATTGTTCTGAAACAGCGGAATCAATCCTTTCAACACTGTCAGCATGATTTTTAATATAAATCCCCGCACTTGAAGTAGATGAATGATCCAATAATTCAGCTATAGTATTAACATTATGCCCATTCTTAGCCAGCATAGTTGCTATTGTATAACGAAGCCTACGAGGAGTAATATTTAGTATCGAACCGGTACGGTTGGATATTACATTCCCATTATTAACAATACTTTTCAATGCTACATTAGCAATTGTAGGCTTCGCATATAATTTATTATATTCCAGAAGAATTGAACCTGTTATGGATAAATCTAAGAGTTTTTCCTCATTTAAGAAAATAGGAACTTCTCGTTTAGAATAATCATCAAGAGTTTTTCCAAGAGCTTGCTCAACAAGTTTCACTGATTGATTAGCTTGCAATTGAACAATTGATGCAACCTCTGATATTATTGCAAGTTCTCGATATCGTAGTTCTTTACCCCGTTGTTTTACTCGTGGCACTGAAATTACATATTCTACTTTGCCATTATCTAAGTTCTTTTGAAGAAGGTCTTTATATTTCAACATAACTAACTGCTGAGGTCTTCTACCTGTAAGACTGATCAATAGTGATATTGCATAATGTGGCAGTGACAGTTCACCTTTTCTATATGCATGATTCATAGCCTTAATCAAAGAAGTATGTTCTTCTTTATTTAATGGTCCCTCTGTTGGATCATCTTGAAGCACAGACTGACCAGATTTTTTTATTTTTAGGTCCAAATGCTTTAACAGTTCTACCGCACTTTCATCTATTCCCGGATATCCTAACTCAAACCATTTAATCAAAAATGGTCGTAAAACGCGAAATGATGCTGAGGCTTTTGATAATTTCTTATTTTGATATTCAATTAGAACCTTATCATCAATATGAGTAGGAGATAGTTTACGGATAAGACTCTCCATATTTCTAACAATATTTTTCACATACAAATAGCTGTAGCTATTAAAATAATATTGTACTGTATATACAAACCCACAAACCAAATTTTCGTTCATAGCACATATTAAGTTTGTAAGATTGATTCCGTTATTTTCAATCGAACTGACGATTTTATGTTCATGCAAAGACATTTTATCAGATTTATTTTTAATTAAATTATTCATCAAATTCTCCTTTGAATAGTTGCTCTTGTTGTTCAAGTGCAGTTTTTTTCGATAGCTCATAAATATGCCTGCGATTATAAATCATTGAAGTTTCTGAACCCGGTCGCCATCCCATGAGATAAGAACGGATTTGTTGCTCTTTTTCATCGGATATGTCCTGATTCTTGTCTATTGCTTTCGAAAACTCATAATTCCATGTATGTCTGAGTTTGTGACCTGTCAATCCCCCTAGAAGTGAGGAGGATTGACGAACAACACTCACCACTTTGTGATATGAAGAAAATGAAATAGGTTGCCCTTGAGTTTTTCCTTCCTTATAAGTAATAAACAGGAAATCATGTTTGTTAGAATTTTTTATGTTTCTTCGATCATTCAGAATATAATCTGAAATTTCAAACATGAGCTTTTTATCAGCAATTAATTTCCTCTCACAAGTTTTAACTAAAGGCTGATACACTCGCGGATCTGTTTTATCATTTGCTCTTCTTCTTATTGCAATTGTCGATTCTGCAAAATCTATATCACCAATTCGCAGATTCAAAAGTTCACCTGCTCTCAGGCCAAAGCAGTGTAATAGCAGGAATATTAGATTGTTTCTTTTTTGCACTTTTTCTGAAAAAGGATTTAATTTGCTACCCGGTGCAAGAATGCTAAACAAAGAATCCAATTGTTCATTATTTAAACTTTTTTCTATATCCATATTATATTTATCATTATTTCTCGGTTTCTTTCGTTTTATGTTGTTAATGAAATCTAAAATATATTTGAGAGTATCCTTCTGTCCTGTATGAGAAAGATGTATTTTGCACAGCCATTCCAGATAGTTAGCTATGGTTGTTATCCGAAAGTACTTAGTTGGTTTTTTGACATTTGAACTTCTAAAATTATCATTCTCGCCATCTCGAAAATTGAATGAAGTGAATTCGATCAAATCTTCAATTTCATGAGGAGCCAGAAATATCCTTTTCTGAATTCTTTCATCAATATTGATATTTTTTCTCATAAAGAATCGATATAACAATGAAATGCTCCCAGCGATAACCTTCATTGTTGATATAGACTCTGACCGATTCCTGACTTGTGTTGTTATATACAAGTTTGGATAATACAATGGCTCACCAGTATCTTTATTTACAACATGACAATATCTCTCACCATTTTCGAACATAAAAGAATCCACACAAATACTGCACATATTTTCCTCCTAAACTTTACAAAAAGTATAATTCCAATATATTAATAATAAGCATTTCGTAGATTTACAAATTTATTTGGTTCGATTAAGATATTTATTTAAATTAAAACAGTGAGATAGACGATTATTCTTGTCAAATTATCATCTGGTAGATCTAGTTAATATTATGTACACCTAATACTTCGAAAACTATCTCACTGCCTTGCTAATAAACGGCAACCAAAATAATGTAAGTTATTCTGTAAAGTTTTAAGATAAATTATGCAGCCAAACTTTACATTTTCATAAAAAGCTCTTAATCCATTAGATATAAAATTATCCGCTTCGCTAGGAGTTTCAATTCATCAGGACATTTAATTAGAGATAACCAGGTCTCGTAAACATATATCTGTTTGCAAGCATTAAGCTCAGAGATCGAGTCTAAAGGTTCTCTCAGATTTCCTACAAGGTACTGACTGAGCCAGTAAATGATTTCTTTATTAAACTCGTTATTAGGTAAGTCATAAATCACTTCTTGGTCAAAGATCTTGTAAAAAAGATCTCCGCATAAATTGCACATATGGTTTTCTTCGCTTACAAATTCTTCGATATTCATAAAATCACTCCTAAGTTCAATTAAGCAACATTATTTCGACTTGTTTCGATAACAGACTGAATCCAGGTATCAATCTCACTTTCAACGAAAGCTACTGCACGACTTCCAATTTTGACAGGAGCAGGAAACTTACCATCGTTGATCAGACGATATATCCAGGCTTTTCCGTAGCCAGTTCGTTCGAGAACTTCTGGTAATCGTATTAGGCGGGTTGCTTGATTTTTCATTTCGTTATCCCTTGTCGTTGCGGTGAAGTCACTATACGAACAGTTGGGAAAAGAAAAGAGCGAAGCTCCTGAAGCGGAGGTTCTTCGTAGCTATGCAGGATGGTTTTCTCGAAGTTGGTGCCGTACAGAAAAGGGGAACTTGAGAGTAGCTGAAATTCCCTCGTTTTATAGCAAGTGTCAAAATGCCCGGTTTAAAGTAAAAATCGCAAAAAAAAGCACCATTCACAATGATGCCTTTAGTTAATTTTAACAATTAAAACAAATAGTTATAAATGTAATTCTAATCAGATAGTTTCATTACATCAGAGACTTTCATTTGCTTCAAATGGCTATTTTTGTTCATGAAGTAATGGAATTGTCGGATAAAGTCAGTTGTGCAGGATTTAAGAGCCAAAGGCCTGTCGGTATCTTTGATTTGGCTAGACTGCCTCATTTCGCTTTCTTCGTCATCGTCTGTATATAGCAGTCTGGATAACCTGTCGTCAGAGACACGGATTTTTTTAACGGCTGCCCACACCAGGATATCCAGCATAGGTATCACACGATAACTGATGAGTTTCTTGATAGTTCCATACCCAAAGCGAACTGATTCTAAAGGATCTGGTTCGATACCTTTGATTTTACGCCACTGCGGTAATGCAGCTTTAAGCGACTCTGCAATCTCTTCGTCTGTGCCACTTGCCAAATCAATCTCGAACATGACTGTTCGTGAAAACTGATCTGGCATAATATCTGAAAGTGATTCTTCCCGAAGATCTCTGTTTATTGAATAATTGTCATCACCATCCCAAACAAAACCTCCGCGTTGCATAGCAATGATGCTCGTTTCAGCAAGGCGATCAAGAGTTGTTAGAAAAAAATGGGGAGGCTGAAAAAGTTTATTGGCAGGAGTCATGTATCCCAGTTGCCCTTCTTCAATTAAAAAAGGATTGCCACTGAAAATTTTTGAGAAGTAACCCATAAGAGTTCTGCTCTCAAACTCTTCCCGATACTCCTTAAAGAACAAGTTACGAGCCCATATCTCATGGTAAAACTGGAGCAATGAGAGGTCTTCAAATTTGCGATATGTATCAATCTTAAACCAACTCTTGATGTCTTTTGTGTGCTCTGGTGACCAGTTGTTCAAAATCCATTCTCCACCTATGCTGGTACTGCCCTACGGATAGAATTCAGTTTCGCTGAAAAACTACCGCATTCACTAATCGGTGAAAAGCAGATCCTGCTTGCACAGTTCAGCTACTAGCAGGGAGTTGAACTGAAGAATTTGTTTCCTTTTGATACAATTCTCCAATCCGCTAATCGTGATAACCCATACCATTACGATTTATGGTTCCTTTTTAGAACCACACATAAAATTCAAAGTATAAATACCATTAAAAATCAATGGAATGAATGGCTAATTACAGGGACGCCAGCCCAAATCATGATCCGGATAAGTCCGGTGAAGTACAGAAAGCCCGCATGGCACAAGCCCTGCGGGCTTTTTTGTGTCTGTCATAGTCCGAGGCCATCCGGCTAAATCCAGAGAAAATTGGTACACGTTTAGGTACACGCTATACTGTGGTCCATTAAACGTGTACCAATTATGGAAGGAATCCAGACATGGCGCGCATTACACGCCCCCTCACCAACAACGAAATCCTCAAAGCGAAACCCCGCGAAAAAGACTTCACCCTGCATGATGGTGATGGCTTGTTCTTACTCGTTAAAACTTCCGGTAAAAAACTCTGGCGCTTCCGTTATCAACGACCGGGAAGCAGCAGCCGCACAAATTTGAGTCTCGGCTCATACCCTGCGCTTACACTCGCAGCAGCTCGTCAGATACGCGACCAGCACTTAACCGTGCTCGCAAAAGGTATGGATCCGCAACTGCAACAAGAGCAAGCATCAGAACAACGTCAGATTGAGCTGGATAGTATTTTCTCAACTGTGGCCGCCAACTGGTTCAAAATGAAGAGCAAAAACGTCACTGAAGACTATGCGAAAGATATTTGGCGCTCTTTAGATAAAGACGTGCTCCCTTCAATAGGCGCGATACCTGTTCAGGAGATTAAGGCCAGAACGATTGTTGAAGCATTGGAGCCAATCAAAGCGCGGGGGGCATTAGAGACGGTCCGCCGACTAGTTCAACGTATTAACGAGATCATGATCTACGCCGTCAACACTGGTCTGATTGATGCAAACCCAGCATCGGGGGTCGGAATGGCATTTGAGAAACCTAAAAAGCAAAATATGCCGACTCTGCGGCCAGAAGAATTGCCGAAGTTAATGCGTTCTCTGATGATGTCGAATCTCTCTGTTTCGACACGCTGTCTAATTGAATGGCAGCTCCTGACCCTTGTGCGTCCTTCTGAAGCTTCTGGCGCCCGATGGATAGAGATCGATCTCGATGCCAAACTCTGGACGATCCCAGCCGAGCGGATGAAGGCCAAGCGTGAGCACACAGTACCTCTATCTCCACAGGCATTAGAGATTCTGGAAGTAATGAAGCCAATCAGCGCTCACCGCGAACATATATTCCCGAGCAGGAATGATCCAAAGCAAGCGATGAATAGTCAAACAGCAAACGCGGCTTTGAAAAGAATAGGATATGGCGGTAAATTGGTTGCTCATAGTCTACGCTCAATAGCCAGTACAGCAATGAACGAAGCAGGTTTTAATTCTGATGTAATTGAAGCAGCATTAGCCCATAGTGATAAAAACGAGGTTAGGCGCGCGTACAATCGTACAACCTATCTGGCTAAACGTTATGAGCTAATGTCATGGTGGGGAAATAAAGTTTCAGCCCTAAATATTTATTCCACGGAAAAACAATCTTTCTCAAAATAAAGGACTCGTATGTAAAATCAAAGGATTTGTGATTATTAGCAACAATATATCTATGAAGGTAAAAATGAATTCTCAATTTGAATAAGGAACTGCTTTATGGATAACAATACGAAAGGCGCATGGTTAGTTCATCATGCTGAAAAAATCAAAAAATTCCCTGGCGCTGATAGTGAATTTGAACAAATAAGTTTCTCCGGTAAGTGTGGGATTCTTTTGTCAAGCATTAGCTCTAATTCCCAACACGTTTTATCGGAAGACAGAATATTAAGTTTATCTAAAGCTGCCGGAATCAATCGTAGAACTGAACTTCCATCAATTTTGGATGAGTTAAAAAAGCAACAAATAATTACGCACTCGAAAAATTTAAGTAAATATGAAGTTTTGGGCATTCCTGATTCCATTACAATACTTAATCATGTATCGAGAATTTTTGATGAATCCAAACCCAGTCAATCAGAAAGTGCAGCGATTGAACTTTCTGAATTATGCTCTGAATCTCCAATAAATGAAAGCAGCGCTAAAACAATAATTGAAGATACATTCAGGCTAGCAAGAGGCGATAGTGATAACTTGTTCACTAATAGCCAACTTGTTGGCTTCGTAGATTCTGAGCAAGCATACTCGGGCGATAAACTTTTATTTAATGGTAATTTATTCAGAACAGATGATGTAAACAAATCATACACTATACTCAATTCCCTAAGCGATAGCGATGCACAAAAAACAAAAGAATTCAATGAGTTACTAAGGAAAACCGGCTGTGTTGATATTACTATGGCCAAGAGAATTCTTGGGGATGAGTTATTAAAAAAACTACACTCAATCGGGGTTTTTGATATAAACCAGATTGGTAATGAATATGGTAACCACTATTACATTACAAAGCCTTCTGCCTTCAACAAATTCTCATCTTCGGCTATAGACGATGCTTTTGATTTGGCTAAAGCGTTTGTTACCTCTCTTACTTTTGGTATGCAAAAAAGTGCTAGTTCCCGTGGCAGGATAACGATGATTGAAGCACTCTTAAGAAAGTTAATTAATGGCTATGAGGTCGGCCCAGCAACAGCTATCGGCCGCGACTATCAAATACTTGAATTAAAAGGGGTGATTAAGATAACCGAGTCGGAGAAAAAAGGTCAATACTATATGAGCTTATTAAAAAAGGATATTGGCCAGATGGCACTTAAAGTTATAACAAGTGGAGATGCCAGCTTACAATCTTTAAATACTATCCCCTCCGTAACTGTTACTTCTTACATTGCTCCAGAAGCAACAAGAACACTTGAAAGAATTAATCAACCAGAACCACTTAAGAGAAATATAGGGGAAATACTTAGCCAGCTTAGGAAGGGTAACTAATCATGAGCAATTTAGACTTAAAAAAAGGTGAGCGAGCCGAAGAATTATTAAGAAAATATTTTCTGAGCATTGGTTATTATGTTTTGAGAGCAGTTGAATTCAAATATCATGGTTTCGACATTACAGATATTGATTTATGGTTATATTCACGACCTTCCCCAATTTCTAGGGAAAGAACAAATGTTGATATAAAAATGAAAAAACAACCACAAGCACTTGAACGTGTATTGTGGACGAAAGGATTGCAAAAAGTTTTAAACCTCGAAAAATGCATCGTTGCGACTACCGATAAAAGACCTGATGTGACGGAATTCGGCATTGAGCATGACGTACTTATTTTAGATGGTAACTTCCTCTCAAAATTAACATCTACTGAACGATATGATGACAAAAGAATAAGTGAAGAAGAATTTGAAAATATTCTAACTTTACTTGACTCTAGTTCTTATGGTGGCAACTGGAAGCAAAGATACCGTAAGTCAAAAGCCGTTCTAATCACAAAACTTAATTTCGATGGTGTAAATCATCTTCTAGATGACATTCAGTATTATTTAGAAAGAGTTGCAACATCTGAAAATGAGTCTTATGGCCCAATATGCAGAGCCCTTTACTCTTCAATATCTATGCTATTGATTTTACTTGATTATTCAATTAAGGATATAATATTCAAAGAACATGAAGAACGTGTCAAAATGATTAGCGAAGGTATTCGCTACGGTATAGACGGAAAGGATCAAGCTAAAAAATTATTATCAATGGCAACTACATTAATTTCATCATTCGTAGGCTCTGCGCCAATTGATAATACGGCAATCACGGCAGAAGTTGAAAACCAGTTCAAAAGCATTCCTGCTGAGATTATAGGGAACCATTTTTCTACAACTCAATCAATGAAAAACATGTTTCACTTAGCAATAGCTTTCGAAGGGCTAGCATTTGGTAAAGAAACAGTTAGAACCATAGATCTTGAATTCGAGATGAAATCAATTCTTGGAGTCTTATGTGATTTTAACTCAATAGACAGAAAAAAGGTCATTAGATAATTTTTAAAGCCGTTAGTGTTAACTCATACACTAGCGGTTTTTAAATATAAATTAATTCTATTTCAGCGCGCAATGCTCTCCCCGCCCCGCCTGCCCGCTTAAGGGGGCGCTTTTAATGCAGGTGCATTAGCGGCCTCTGGGCGCGCCAGTGCTGGCGCTGGCAGGGGAGCCAGTGTCGGTAAAACGCATGCAAAACCATGCACCTTATGCATACATGGCTTTTTTACGTAAAAATGGCGAGATTTTCGGGGATTTTGAGATGACTACTGCACGGGTCTGCATTTTTCACGATTATCATCGCGCGAAACCGCATCAGGCCTGAATCCGATGGTCGTTAAAATTTCATTATCCTGCGCCGAATAATTAATTGTTTCACCGGTGGCCAGCCAGGCCTGCAGTGCATCACACAGATAGTCGACCGAGTTTTGCATGGCGCAACGCTGAGCGGCAGAATGTTACCCAGAATAATTCATCTGCTACTGTGCAAGGGCAGAGGCCAGCTCTGCGCCGTGCGTCTGCATAAAATCATTTAATCGGTCGCGGATGCTGATGCGCTGCACCTCCTCATGCGAGCGGATATAACGCCCGGCAGCCTGGTTAATTTCCCACTTTTTCACGTCGATAATCTCACGCAGCGTTTGCAGGCTGTGGCCGCTACCGGCACGGTTAACGGTGGCCGCCGGTGCGAGTGTAAGTATCCCTGCAAAACGTACCATTCACTTTTAGAGATCTCCCGACATACTGATTATGTCCCCGGAGGAGATCGCCTTTTGATACAGTGCCGAAAGACGTGAAACGAGACATCGGGCTGAAAAAATACATGACGCTATCCACCTGGCCGGCCAACTAGCCCCTCATATTGACCAACATCAACGACACCGTCCTTCCCCTATGAAAAATTAAAAAGCACACCCAGCGCTACGGAATAGCCACCCCAACCCGGAAGGAACCCCACTATGTACAGACCCATAACCGTCATAATATTCATTCTCCTGACCCTCGCCGCCCTCGCTGAAATAGGTGTTTTATCCTTTGGATAATCCTCATGCGAAATACCCCGCGTCAGGGCACGTTGATCTCATTACAGTTTTTTCCTAAAGCCACCCCGCTTCGTCTGTGCCATGCTGAATCACGCTCATAACCGATAACGTTAAATGAGGATATTATGAAAAAAACAATTATCGCATTATCTGCCGTTCTGCTGGCTTCCCCAGTATTTGCTGCGACCACACATGCAACTGACGATACCGTCGCTGCGGCGAACGCAAACGCCAACGAGGCAAAGCAAAAACTGCACGAAGAGCAGAACAAAGGTGAAGAGCTGAAGCTGAAACAGAAACATGCTGCAGAAGGTAAAAGCGAAAGCTTTGGCAGCAAGGTCAGCGAAGATTCCCAGAAAGCCTGGCATAAAGCCAAAGAAGGCACCGAGAAAGGGTGGGATGCCACCAAAGAAGGTGCTGAGAAAGGCTGGAACAAAACCAAAGAAGGTGCCAGCGAGCTGGAAAAGAAAGTTACTGAATAATCCCGTCAAAAGGCCGCAAACGCGGCCTTTTTTATTCCCAGCTGCTTTGCTTCCTGAAGACTAAACTTGTCACAGGGGGGCACCATCATGAGCCACAAAGAAATCGCACCAGAAACCCAGGGCGTGACCGTTGAACTACTCTCCATCGTCGATCTGGGCCCGGAGATCGCAGGCATGGACGGGCGACAGCTTCGCATGCGCAGGGTGACACTCGCTCCCGGCGCGGTCTTTGGTCCGGTGCATGATCATATCGATCGCCCCGGTACTGTGTTTATCCTGGAGGGGACGATCACCGACCATCGTAACGGGATCGCCACCGATTACGGTCCCGGTGTCGGCTGGCCGGAGGATCACAATACCGTTCACTGGCTGGAAAACCGTGGCCAGGTTACCGCCGTCGAAATCTCGGTTGATATTATTAAAAATCCTGACGCATAAAAGCCGAATAGATCCCTGGTGTGACGCGTTTACTCCCAGCGCCCCTTAAAGAGATCCTGAGATGCTACGACGCCTGCTTATATTGCTTATTTTGGTTTGCCCGTGGGCGTTAGCCGTCCCGCATAGCTACATCATCGACACCAACAACACCACCATTCGGCTATCCTGGCATGCTTTCGGCGGTATCCTCTCCTGGGCGACATTCAGTGGCGTGACGGGTGCCGTGACGCTTAATCCGAATAACGATGTCGATGACCATATTCACGTCACTATTCCCGTGGCAACCCTGGTGGCCTCAAACAAGCTGCTCACCTGGCAGCTGAAAAGCGATATGTTTTTTGAATCTGAGCGCTACCCGACGATTGAGTTTGTCAGCTCTCGCGTGGTCGCCCAGGGCGCAGGACGATTCAGAGTGTTCGGTACGCTGACCGTACGAAACATTGCCCGCCCGGTGATTCTGGAAGCTGTTGTGGAAGACCCGCATGCGCAAGCCCTCACGCTGAATGCCACCACAGCGATTTCCCGTGCATCCTACGGGATGGATAAATTTGCCCTGGTCGTTGACGATCGTATTGCCATCGCTATTGCGATTCAGACGAACACTATTCCCTCATCCTGAGATCAGGCGTTGCAGCTGTTCTGCGTTACTCTGCAAGTGAGACAGCGGGTTTCGGCCTATCAGGACAAACTGATAGCCCGCATCCAGCCACCACACCAGGTTCATACTGTGCCGCTGCTCCTGTTGAAGAGAAGCCGTCGTCTTCTCATCGACAGGAGAGATACAGAGCGCCATCGGACCGTAGTCGGCGTTGATCCAGGCAATCTGCGCGATAGAGGTGGTTTCATAGCGCAGCATGCGTACCATTTTGAGTTCTGCCCCCTGCAGAGTAAGCTGCGACATCTGCAATTTCATGCCGATATCTTGTGCGGCCCGTTCCAGGCCGCGTTGCAGAACAGGCAGTGCGCTGTCCATATCCAGCAGTGTTTCAACGCTGTACAAAGACATGTATTGCGCTTCGAGGTCACGAATATGGGCGTTTTCATCATCAGGGGCAGAAGCGGGTCTCAGCAGATACCCCAGCCCGGAACCGACCATCAAAAAACTGACCGACGCAGCAATCAGTGCGCGTCTGCTTACGCCCGCCGGAGAAGAAGAGTGTGGTTCGGGAAGTGCCGCCAGACGCGCCTGCATCTTCTCAAGGGGAGCGTCATCCAGCAGAGAAGCAAACGCCCCGGAGTAGTCCTGATTGCTTTTCATTAGCTCAGCGGTTCGCCCGGAGAGGCGTTCATCACTTCTCATCTGTTCTTCAAATTGTTGTGCATCTGTACGGCACATCTCGCCATCTATCCATGCCACGATAGCATCGTCGTTATAGGGCGGCGTAAAACGGTGCGAATTCAAGAGCGCTTCTCCTTTACCGGAGGCATTACATCAGCGGACCTCGCAAGTGTTGCCCGCGCTGTCGCCAGTCGGCTCATTACAGTACCAATCGGCACCGCCAGGGTGTCCGCTGCCTCCTGATAGGTAAAACCTTCGACATAAACCAAAAAAACCGTGTTGCGCTGGGCTTCCGGTAGCGCATTGACGCGCTGCATCACCTTCAGGTAATGCAGGCGCGTTTCATCCTGCTCGCGGGTGTCTGGTGCCAGAAGTTCGTCGCTGGTGACAAACCCCTGCCCCTGGCGGACATGTCGTGCCCGAAGCTCAGAGATCCAGATGGAGTGCAATATCGCAAACAGCCACCTGTCGATGCGCGTGCCCGGCGTATACTGGCTGCTCCTTTCGAGCGCACGCACGCAGGTGGACTGAACCAGCTCTTCGGCGATATCCCTGTTTCGCGACAACACCAGCCCATAGCGCCATAGGCGCGACAAGTGTGCCGCTAACTGTTGACGAACCTCACTGGTAGCGATGTGTTTTCCCTCCACGAGAAACTCAGGATTCCGGCTGTCCGTTGATGGCAGCCTGCAGATCGCGGTACTCCTCGCAGGACTGGCCACATATGCCTGCTATTACCTTCAACTGTTCTTTCGCGAGGTCAGGCCGTCCTTTGACCATCCATGCCTCACCCAGGTATTCACGGGCTTTGGCATAATCAGGGGCAATTGCCAGCGCGCGCTGGTAATAGCCGATACCCTCATCGGTACGTCCCAGTTTGCGTGTGGCATACCCGCGATAGTTCCACGCTTCAGCCGTATTGCCATTTTTCAGCGAATCAAGGAGATTCAGCGCCGCCTGATACTCCCCTTTCTTAACAAGATGGTATGCATAGTTGGTTTTGTCCTGATCGCTCAGGCTGCTGCTCTTGTCCGGCACGCATTTCTGAGTTGCACTGTCATACACCTGCCCTGATGGGCAGTCAGGCGTTTTGCTCTCGGTACTATTATTACCCATTGCCAGCGCCAGTGGAGACAGCAGCGAAAAAATCAGTACCGGGATCAAACGAAGAGAGGTCGTGTTCATAAAAAACTCCTGGATGAGAGAGGATGACGTCAGTAAACGCATGAGTGGCGCTTTTTATTCACACTCCGGAGGATATTTTTGCTGCAACAAAATCATGCATATAACGCATCCCGTACCAATATAGATCTGATCATTTAATGATCACCTCATTCTATTACCCTCTCTCATTAGCAGAAATTTAATCATATAAAAGAATATTTTTTTAAATATCACCAAATATAATATATCCTACATCAAAAATGTTACCATAACTTAAACCACCATTAAGAAACCATAAACAACAACCTTTTAAATACGATTTAAAAAGTCACCTACCAATTATTGAGCAACACCATACACACTTTTTAAATACCATTTAAAAATAAAGTAAAACACATCAAAAACAACATGTTACGAATATAAATTCATAATGCGAATTAACTAAACAATATCCCAACAACTTCTCCCCCTTCATGTTTAAAGAATCTTGATTTGCATATCCATATTTTTCTGACTATATCATTTTTATACCATCCCGGATTAATTCCTCTATTAATTACAAGGTTATATAAAAGACAAAATCGCGTTGTTGATAATTTTCTTAAATAAATAGATTCGTTCTGATGTTGCCACTCTGTATTCTGGCGGGCATCGTTCGCGCTGAAAAAAAATACGGTGAGCGCTGTTTAAATAACAGTAACTCCGCCGGGGGCGCGCTTTACCCTTCACAGAGATGGCTCGTCTTGCTCGCCGTTAACGACAACTCAGCTGGAGTCATCACTAAATGAGCCAAATCTCTGTTATATCGAAACTTACGGGCGTTGAAACCACAACGGAAGGCACCCAGGTTACGCTGAACCACACCTCGATTGTTGAGCTTCAGGTTGAGCGAGCCAATGTCGCCGATTTCGCCCGCAGCGGTAACGATCTGGTGATCACGCTACACTCCGGCGAGGTGATTACCGTTAAAAATTTCTACGTCACCGATGAGCAAGGGGCGAGCCAGCTGGTCCTTCAGGACAGTGAGGGTGCACTATGGTGGATTGAAGACCCTACCGGAGCCGCCACGTACGAATCGATTGCCTCTACGGACGTGTTGCTTGCCGCATCAGGAAGTGATGCCGGTGGTGCCGCCATCTGGCCATGGGCGCTGGGTGGCATTGTCGCAGCGGGCGGTATCGCGGCGGTGGCAAGCACCGGTGGTGGTGGTGGCGGCGGCGGTAATGGTGACGGTGATAATAACAGCGGTACTAACCCCACCACGCCCACAGACCCTGCCGATCCTGCCGACCCGGATACGACGCCGCCGAATGCGCCTTCCAGTCTACAGTTTTCATCAGACGGCAAAACCGTCACCGGTACCGCAGAACCCGGCAGTACAATCACCCTGAAAGATACTAACGGCAATGTGATTGGCACAGGTAAAACCGGCAGTGACGGCTCGTTTACTGTTAATCTCGGAACACCGCTAACCAACGGCGAGCACGTCACTGCTACAGCGACGGATGCAGCAGGAAATACCAGCCAGGGGACAAATGCGACAGCACCAGACATTACCGCCCCCGATGCCCCGGCAATCACCAGCGTAACGGACGATATTGAGCCGCAGACGGGGGCAGTCAGTAACGGCGGCAGCACCAACGATCAGCGCCCGCAGCTTACTGGCACCGCCGAACCCGGCTCCACCGTAACGATTTATGACGGCAGTATCGCCATTGGCACTGCAGTTGTTGCCAGTAACGGCACCTGGACCTTCACCCCGTCTGTTAACCTCAGTGAAAGTACTCACCAAATCACCGTACGGGCAACCGACGCTGCCGGCAATACCGGACCCGCGTCACCGGTTTTCACCCTCACAGTCGATTTGACGCCTCCGAATACACCGACCGCGATTCTGCTGACCGACGACACGGGTTCTGTCAGAGGGACTATCACTTCGGGCACGCTGACCGATGCAACGCAGCCGCTCCTGGCAGGAACGGGCGAGCCCGGTGGAAAGATCACCCTCTACGATAACGGCGTGGAGATTGGGACAACGACGGTGCTCCCCAACGGTACCTGGAGCATCACACTCAATAGCCCGCTCCCGGAAGGGACGCACTCGATTACTGTCAGTGAAACCGATGCAGCCGGAAACCAGAGCGCGATTTCGCAGCCAGTTAACTTCACCGTGGACACCACACCACCACTCGCTCCTGAAAACGTGGTCGTGTCGAATGATGGCACCACCATCAGCGGCACCGCGGAACCGGGCAGCACGGTGACCATTCGTGAAGGCGATGCCATCCTGGGTAATGCTGTGGCCGATGGTCAGGGCCACTTCAGCCTGACGTTAACACCACCAAAAGTTAACGGAGAAACCCTGACTGCAAACGCCACCGACATCGCAGGCAACACAGGGCCGACAGCACCCGCTACTGCACCGGATCTTACTCCACCGCTGGCCCCGGTCATTCTTTCGGTGGTTGATGACGTGCTGGCTACCACCGGCCCCGTGGGACAGAACGGCCTCACTAATGACACGACGCCGACGCTTAACGGCACCGCTGAACCGGGTTCAGCCGTCACCATCCGTCTGGACGGTACTGATATTGGCACAGTATTAACCGACAGCAACGGTGTGTGGTCTTATACCCCCACCACGCCCCTTGTCGAAGGCGCTCACACCTTTACCGTTGTTGCCACCGACGCTGCGGGTAATACCAGCACTGCATCAGGCGGTTTCAACTTTACCGTCGATACGACCCCGCCATTGGCTGCGACTATCGTCACCGTGACCGATGACGTCGGTAGCGTTACAGACCCGCTCAACAGCGGTGATACCACGGATGACACCCAACCGCTGCTGCAGGGCTCCGCGCCAGCTGATGCGGTTATCACCGTCTATGACGGCACGACCCTACTCGGCACCGCCATCCTCGACGGCAACGGCGGATGGAGTTTTACACCTGTTACCCCGCTCACCGACGGTCCGCATTCGCTGACCGTTCATGCCACCGATGCCGCCGGAAATACCACTATCTCCAGCCCGTTCGCGCTGGTCGTGGATACCACACCACCACTCGCCCCTGAAAACGTGGTTGTGTCGAATGATGGCACCAGCATCAGCGGTACTGCAGAGCCGGGCAGCACGGTGAGCATTCGTGAAGGTAATGTAACAATTGGCGATGTGGTGGCCGATAGCCAGGGTAACTTTAGCCTGACACTGGCCCCCCCGAAGACCAATGGCGAAATTCTGACCGCAGCAGCCACTGATACGGCAGGAAACACGGGACCGACATCCTCCGCGGCTGCACCGGACATTACCCCGCCGCAGACCCCGGTCATCGTATCGGTGATTGACGACGTGCAGGCCACTACCGGACCTGTAGGCCAGAGCGGGCTCACCAATGACCGGGCCCCAACCATTAACGGTACGGGCGAGTCTGGCTCAACCATCACGATTTCTAACGGCAGCGATATCCTCGGCACGGTGGTTGTTCCGCAATCCGGCCTGTGGAGCTTCACCCCACCTTCACCGCTGGTCGATGGCACGTATGTGCTAACGGCAACGGCAACGGATCCCGCCGGAAACCAGAGCGGAATCTCAGCCGCGTGGACAATTAACGTCGACGGGACTGCACCTGACGCCCCGGTGATTTCACAAGTCGTGGACGATGTTCCCGGAGGAATTACTGGCTCGCTCGGCCCAAATGCCACGACCAATGACGCCACCCCAACGCTCAGTGGTACCGCCGAAGCAAACGCAACGGTCACCCTCCGCGTGGATGGTGTGGCTATCGGTACAACCGTTGCCAATGGCCTCGGCGTATGGGTCTTTACGCCGTCCTCGCCAATCGGTGAGGGGCCTCACGCTCTGACCGCTGTTACAACCGACGCGGCAGGTAACACCAGTGGCGTATCCAACACCTGGGGTATCACGATTGACAGCGTCGCGCCTGCTGCTCCGGTTATTACCCAGGTGATAGATGATGTGCCCGAGCGCCTCGGTACACTCAACCCCAACGATACCACCAACGACACAATGCCGACGCTCAACGGTACCGCAGAGCCGGGCTCAACCGTCACCATCCGTCTGGATGGTACAGATGTTGACACGGTAGTGGCGGACAGCAACGGCGCGTGGAGCTATACCCTCACTACGCCTCTTGTCAGCGGCCCCCATACCTTTACCGTCGTCGCCACCGACGCGGCGGGTAACACCAGTCTCGCCTCAGGCGGTTTCACCTTTACTGTTGATACCACCCCACCACTGGCAGCGACCATCGCCAGCGTGCTCGATGATGTCGGCGGCGTTCAGGGCCCACTCAGCAGCGGTGATACCACAGATGACACCCAACCGCTGCTTCAGGGCTCCGCCCCTGCTGATGCCGTGATCACCGTCTATGACGGCACAACCCTGCTCGGTACCGCCATCCTCGACGGCAATGGCGGCTGGAGTTTTACCCCCGTTACCCCGCTCACCGACGGCCTGCATTCGCTGACGGTGCATGCCACGGATGCCGCGGGCAATACCACCGTCTCCAGCCCATTTGTACTGACGGTAGATACCGTGGCACCTGCCACGCCAGATGCCCCGGCGATCACCGTCAACCCTGACGGCGGCGCAATACAAACGCCGCTGAACCCGGGCGAAACCACTCGCGACACCACGCCAACCCTGAGCGGTACCGGTAATCCGGGCGATACCGTGACCATCTACAACGGCGGCGTCAAACTCGATGATGTTGTTGTGGACGGCTCCGGCAACTGGAGCTGGACGCCAGCCAGCCCGCTGCCTAACGGCACCTATGACATTACGCTGACCGTAACCAACATGGACGGTACGGGCAATGAAAGCGCGCCATCCCAACCGGTCACCATCACCATTGACACCGACGCGCCGGCTACGCCTGTGGCACCGGTCATTACCGACAGCGTCACCCAGATAACCGGACCTGTTGCCGATGGCGGAACGACCAACGATCCCCGTCCGGTTCTGAGCGGTACCGGGACGGCAAACGACGTTATCACCATTTATGACAGCGTAAATGGCGGCGCGGCGTCGGTCGTCGGCACCGCCACGGTAGACAGCAACGGCAACTGGAGCTGGCGCCCTGGCAGTAATATTGCTGAGGGGGACCACGAATATACCGCTACCGCTACCGACGAAGCGGGCAACGTCTCTGGTTCATCGCCGGGGATAACGATCACTGTGGATACCGTAGCACCGAATACGCCAGTGATTAGCGCTGTTGGCAGCGCGCAGGATGATGGCTTTACCACGGATGCAACACCACTGGTCGGCGGAACCGGCGTCAACGGTGAGACAGTGATCGTCTACAACAACGGCGTGGAAGTTGGACGTGTCGTCGTCGCGAATGGTGAATGGACCCTGACGCTACCGACACAAACCGACGGTCCGCTGCATATCACCGTTGCGGGCATTGACGCGGCAGGTAACGTTAGCGCCCTTAGCCCGGTCTTTGACGTCACGGTGGATACCACTGCACCTGAAATACCGCAGATAAATGCCATCACCCCCAGCTCTCTTTCAGGCAGTGTGCTCTACACCAATGACGGTACGCCGACCCTCACCGGGACCAGCGAACCGGGAACCACCGTTATCGTCTCCGTCGACGGTACTCCGTCGCTGGTGCCAGTGACCCTACAACCGGATGGTAGCTGGAGCTGGACCGCCGGGAGCACGCTGTCCGACGGCCCACATACCTTCACCGTCTCATCCAGCGATCCGGCAGGTAATCTCTCCGGAAGTTCAGCGCCACTCAGCGTGACTGTGGATACTGTCGCGCCGCCAGACCCGATCAATATGAACCTGGCAGCAGAAGGGACACCGCTGACCGGTACCGGTGAGGCAGGAAGTATCATTACTGTGAAAGACGGTAGTGTGATCATTGGTACTGGCGTTGTCGCAGGCGATGGCAGCTTTTCTATTGCACTGAGCCCCGCGCAACTGGATCCCGCCACGCTGACCGTAACCGCCACCGATGCCGCAGGTAACAGCAGCCCTGGCGCGACGTTTGTCGTCACCGATTCACCGCTCGATCTGCCTCAAGTACCGGTCATTACGGCGATCAACGATGACGTTGCCCCTGTCACCGGCGACGTGAAAGATAAAACCACCAACGATACTACGCCAACGCTTACCGGCACGGCCGAAGCCGGCAGCCTGATTACCATCTACCTGGACGGTGGCGTGACGCCGGTGTCGACGGTCACCGCCGACGGCAGCGGAAACTGGAGCTATACGCCGCCCGCGCTGGGTGAAGGGCTGCATACCTTTGAGGTAACCGCGACCCTCAATGGCCTGACCAGCGGTCGCTCTCCGACCGCCGCCGTTACCGTCGACCTCACTGCGCCGGGTACCCCCACCATTGGCTCGGTGCTTGACGATGTGGGTCCCGGCACGGGTCCGCTGACCAGCGGCCAGACCACTAACGATAACCAACCCACCCTCACCGGTACGGGTACAGCAGGCGATACCATCTCTGTCTACAGCAACGGAACGCTGCTGGGCAGCGTGGTGGTTGGCAATACGGGAACCTGGAGCTACACAACGTCACCCCTGGCGGAGGGCAATAACGTCCTGACCATCCGCGAGACCGATCCGGCCGGGAATCAGAGTGGCCCATCGACCGGGTTCACCGTCGTGGTAGATACGGTTTCCACCACACCGGTCATCACTAACGTCACGGATAATGTCGGTAACGCCGCCACCACAGTGATCAGCGGCGATCCGACCAACGATGCCACGCCAACCCTTTCAGGCACCGCAGAAGCAAACAGCGTGGTGACGATTTTCGACGGTGGCACCCAGATTGCCGTGGTAACGGCTGACGGTACCGGCGCATGGACGTTTACCCCTGACACCGCGCTCACCGAAGGCTCGCACAGCTTCACCGTCCAGGCGACCGATCCGCAGGGCAACGTCAGCGCAGTCTCTGCCCCCTGGAGCGTGATGGTTGACCTGACAGCACCGACGGTTCCGACACTGGATAATGTGAATGACAACGTCCCGGGCGGTGTCACGGGCAACCTTACCAGTGGGCAGGTCACCAACGACAACACGCCGACGATTAGCGGTACCGGGCAGGCGGGCAGTACCATCCACATCATGAATAACGGTACGCAGATTGGCCTGGCTACCGTTGATGGAAGCGGGAACTGGTCCTTTACCCCGAGTACGCCGCTGGGTGATGGCAGCTACTCCCTTCGCGCTTATGCAACGGATGTGGCAGGCAACGCCTCGGCTAACTCGTCGGTCTTCGCCTTTACTGTGGATACTTCAGGCCCCGGTGTACCCGTGGTCACCAGCGTCATCGACGATGTCGGTCCTGCCACCGGTACGCTCGCGACGGGCAACAGCACCAACGACGCACGTCCGACCTTCAATGGCACAGGCGAAGTAGGTTCCACCATCCATGTGATTGTCGATGGCAACGAAGTTGGTACCGCGGTGGTGAATGCCCAGGGCAACTGGACCTTTACCCCAGGTACCGATTTGAGCGATGGGCCACATGCTATCACCTTCAACGCGACCGACACGGCTGGCAACACTGGCAGCACGACGGCTCCGTTTAACCTGACCGTGGATACGGCCGTGCCATCGGCTCCGGTTATTTCGACCGCAGGTGACAACGTGGGCAGCATACAAACTCCGCTCTCTTCCGGGCAGAGTACAGACGACACCACGCCGACGCTGAACGGCACCGCGACCGCCAACGCGACGGTGACCATTTATGAAAACGGGCAGCCAGTCGGCACCGCACTGGCGGACGGTACCGGCGCATGGAGCTTTACGCCGTCAACGCCACTGGTCAACGGAAGCCATACCTGGACCGCCACCGTCACCGATGCGGCGGGCAACATCAGCCCGACCTCGCCGGACTTTACCCTGATCGTTGATACCGCGGCACCAAACGCGCCGGTTATCAGCCAGGCGATAGACGACGTGGGCACTATCACCGGCCCGCTCACGTCCGGGCAAAGCACCGACGACACCGTACCGCGGCTTGTCGGAACCAGCGAACCGTTTGCCACCGTGAAAATCTTTGAAGGCGCGACACTTGTCGGAACAGGCACTGCGGATGCCAGCGGCAACTGGAGCATCCTGCTCACCACCACATTGACAGCAGGTCCGCACAGCTTCACCGCGCAGGCCACGGATGCGGCTGGCAACACCAGCGTCTCGTCGACAAGTTTCAGCCTGACAATTGACACCACGCCGCCTGCGCTGCCGGTGCTGACCAGCATCCAGGATGACGTGGGCAATGCAGCGACGCCAGTCGCCAACGGTGGGATCACCAACGACGCGCAACCCACACTCAGCGGTACAGCAGAAGCCGGATCGACGGTGAAAATCTTTGATAACGGCGTACAGATAGGCAGCGTGACCGCAACCGGTGGGAACTGGAGCTTTACGCCATCTCCTGCGCTGAGCAACGGTGCACACACGCTGACCTTTACCGCCACCGATGCGGTGGGCAACGCCAGCGCGCCAACCGCCGGGTATGTGATTAACGTCGATACCGCTGCGCCAGGTGCGCCAGTCATCAGTTCAGTGATTGATGATGTCGGCAGCGTTACCGGTCCGGTGACCGGTACGAATCCGACCAACGACACGCGTCCAGCGCTGACCGGGACTGCCGAAGCGAATGCAACGGTTCGAATTTACGATGGCATCACCCTGGTAGGCACAGTAACCGCCGATGCCAGTGGCAACTGGACCCTGCTACAAACCACTACCACGCTGGCGCAAGGCACGCATAACTTGACCGCCACAGCTACCGATGCGGCGGGCAACACCAGCGTGGCTTCAGCTGTGACGACAATTATCGTCGATACAACCGCCCCAACGGCACCGACCGGGACCTTTAACGCCGACGGTAGCGTCCTGACCGGGAATGCGGAAGCTGGCAGCACCGTCGCTATCCGCCTTGCAGACGGCTCGACAGTGACCGCCATTGCGGACAGCAACGGCACGTACAGCTACACCTTCATTAACAAACAGACCGAAGGCCAGACGCTGCAGATCACCGCCACCGACGTCGCAGGTAACACCTCACTGCCGGGCTCAGCCCTTGCGCCGGTGGTGCCGCTCTCCGCCAGCAATAACGTCGAAGAGCTGAACCTCAGCACCACCGCAACCGTCACCAACAGTCAGTACAGCGATTACGGCTTCCTGCTGGTTGGCGCCGTGGGTAACGTCCTGACATTACTGGGGAATGACACCGCCCAGGTGAACTTCACCGTAGGCAGTGGCGGCAGCGCAGATATCGTGGTGAACGCTAATGCAACAGGTGCGGTACTTACGCTACTGAATACCCTGGAGCTGGTGGTTCAACACTGGAACGGCAGCACCTGGACCACCGTCGTCGACACCGGACAACCGCAGTTTGCCGATCTGTTGACCCTCGGGGCCACCGGCGTATCACTGAACCTGACCGGGCTGGCTGACGGTGACTATCGTGTCCTGAGCTATAACACCAACCTGCTGGCAACCGGCTCTTACACCAGTCTGGATGTGGCGGTGAAAGAGACCGGCCCGGGTACTGTGACGGGCGACACCAGCCTGAATGGGAACGTGATCACCGACGTTGACCCAACCGCAGGCAGCGACAATGCCCCGGCAGGGGCGACGATCACGGCCGTCACTAACGCGCAGGGAACCACGACCAACGTTACGGCTGACGGCACGGTGATTCAGGGCCAGTACGGTACGCTGACCATCAACCGCGACGGCAGCTACACCTACAACCTGACCGACACCAGCGCGTCGGTCATTGGCCGGACGGAGAGCTTCAGCTACACCATCACCTATAACGGCGTCAGCGCGTCGGCGAACCTGGTGCTGTCCCTGGGAGCCGGTACCGTCGTCAACGGTATTGTGGCAGTGGACGACACGGCCTCGCTGACCTTTGACACCACCGTGAGTGAAATCAATAACGGGACTTCGTCTCAGGGTGGTTTTACCGTGGTGGGGGTAAATCTTGGCAGTACGCTGGGACTTAATCTGCTGGACGATATGACCAACCCGATTATCTATAACGTCGAGGAAGGTACCACCCGCACCATGACCATCCAGGCCTCCGTGGGTGGCGTGGCCCTGGCGTCGGTGTTTGATCTGTACGTCTATAAGTTCAACAACGCGACCCAGACCTTCGAGCAGGTCCGCGTTGAGCCAGGCTGGCTGCGCGCCCCGTTACTGGGAGGGACGTCATCTCAGTTGACGCTGAACCTGCCCGCCGGGGAGTATCTGTTCCTGCTGAATACCGCATCCGGGATCGCGGTCCTGACAGGCTACACGCTGAGCGTCCTGCAGGATCATGTCTACAGCGTGGCAAGTATCAGTGAAACGACCACAGGCGATGTGCTGGCGAATGACCCTGTTCCGACGGGCACCGTGGTCACGGAAGTGAACGGCGTGACGGTCAACAGCAGCGGAACAACCGACATTCAGGGGGAATACGGCACGCTGACCATTAATTCGTCCGGCCAGTACACCTATACCCTGAGAAGCGGTGTGGGTGCAGACCATATCAGCACGCCGGATACCTTCGTCTACACTGTGACCGCACTTGACGGCTCGAAGGATACGGCATCGCTTAACATCACCCCAACCGCTCAGGCGATGGATGCGGTCAACGATGTCAGCACCGTGATGGATGTGACGTCAGTGCATCATACAACCGCCTATTCAGATACGACCGTAGGAAGCGCAAGCTGGAGCACGCTTGCGCTTCCCTCATCGGGAAGTGGTAGCGGCACCTTTGTGGTGGATCCCAACACCGCCCTGCATAATGCAGTTCTGCACTTCAACGTGGCCTCACTTCTGTCGCTGGGTGGATTGACGGTCAACTGGACGTTGTCTATGGACGGAACAACGATCCGTACAGGTTCATTTAATGGCGGAATATTGCTGGGCGGTAATGCGGATATCCCTTTAACAGGTCTTGACCTGAACGCAGGCACTTACACCCTGAGTTATACCGGTAACGTTGGTGCACTAGGGATAGGAACCATAACCATCACACCAAGCGTCACCGGCACCAGCTATTCACTGTCACAGTTCGACGTCACCGGCACCCACACCGTCAACGGCAATATCTTCGATGGTACCGATTCCGGCGGCGTGCTGGATCAGCTGCACTCGGTAGATACCCGCCTGAGCGTGACCGGCTACAACGGCGTGACCACCACGCTGGATCCGTATACCGGCAGCGCAACGGTGAACATCACCGGTCATTACGGCACCCTGGCGATTGGCGCAGACGGCCATTACACCTATACCCTCAACAGCGGGATCTCACTCTCAACCATGACCTCGAAGGAGACCTTCAACTACACCCTGACCGATGCCAACGGCAACACGGACAGCGCCACACTGACCATCAATATGGCGCCGCAGTTCATCAGCTCGGAACATAACGACGCCATTACCGGTACGGCCTACGGCGATACGCTGATTTATCAGGTGCTGGACAATACGGCAGGCAATGCCACGGCAGGCAACGTCAGCAGCACCGCGGGCGATCACTGGACCGGCTTCTCGCTGGCGCAGGGGGACAAGATCGACATTGGCGATCTGCTCGTGGGCTGGGACGGCAATACCGCCTCGTTGGGGAATTATCTGCATGTCACTAATAGTAATGGCAATACCGTGATCTCCATCGACCGTGATGGTGCAGGGTCCACCTACACTAATACTGCACTCGTTACGCTTGATAATGTGCAGACCACCTACGACGAGCTTGTTAACCAGCAACACATCATTACCTGATAGCACCTGCAAGAGATGACCCGGGCGCACAGCGCCCGGGCATAAATAATAAAGCTGTACATATTTTATTAGGGACATGACATGGGAATGAAGATGCCTTACTGGTGGCTCTCGTGCTGCCTGATATCTGTGCCCGCTCTCAGCGCGAACCCGGCGGCAACCATCAATACCGGACAACTCCGCGAAACGCAGGAACTCCCCTCACTCAATGGTCGAGTAGCCCCTGTGGCCGGTAAAGCCGCGCCCGGTTCATTGCAGCTTGGCGAAGCCGTCAACCGGGCCGTCACCTGGCACCCGGCCATCAGCGAAGCCGTGGGGAAACTCTATGAACAGAGCGAAGAGGTGGACGTCGCTAAATCAAAATACTATCCGCAGATTAATGCCGGTGTGGACAACGGTTATTCCCATGACGGCGACCAGAACGGCTTTACGCCATCAATGGTGCTCTCCCTCTCACAAATGCTTTACGATTTTGGCAAGGTGGCAAGTCAGGTACGAGCCGAGAATGCCGGAGTTGCCCAGCAGCAAGCCAACGTGCTGGTCAGCATCGACACCATCGCCCACGATACCGCTGTCGCCATGGTGCAGGTACAAACCTGGCAGCAGATGGTCGAGACCGCGAAAGAGCAGCTTGAGGCTCTCTCCTCCATTGGCACACTGACCCGCCAGCGTAACGACGAAGGGGCCACGTCGCTCTCTGACGTCGTACAGACCGATGCGCGTATTGAAGGTGCGCGCGCCCAGTTGATGCAGTATCAGGCCAGTCTCGACAGCGCCCGCGCCACGCTGATGAGTTTTCTCGGCTGGAACAGCCTGAACGATATCAGCAATGATTTTCCGCAAAAGCTGGGTCGGAGCTGCGATATCGCCGAGCCGGACGACCGTCTGGTTCCCGCGGTACTCGCCGCCTGGGCACAGGCTAACGTCGCCCAGGCGAACCTTGACTACGCCGAAGCACAAATGACGCCGACTGTCTCGCTGGAGCCAGAAGTGCGCCATTACATGAACGATCGCTATGCGGGGAGCGAAACACGGGATCGCACCCAGTATTCCGCGTGGGTGAAAGTGCAGATGCCGCTCTATCAGGGCGGTGGCCTCACCGCCCGGCGTAATGCCGCCGGACACGCGGTGGACGCGGCGCAATCTACCATTCAGCGCACGCGTCTTGATGTCCGCCAGAAACTGCTGGAAGCCCGCAGCCAGGTAATGAGCCTGCAAAGCACGCTGCAAATCCAGGGCCGTCAGGAAGCTCTCAGCGCCCGCACCCGCGAGCTGTACCAGCAGCAATATCTCGATCTCGGCTCACGCCCGCTGCTTGATGTGCTCAACGCCGAGCAGGAGGTCTATCAGGCGCGGTTCACCCAGCAGCAGACTCTTGGCCAGTTGCACCAGCTGCAACTCAACTGTCTCTATAACACCGGGCAATTGCGTCACGCGTTCGATCTTGATAACCGCACCATCCAGACCGTGGAGATCCAGCCATGAAGCAACGCGAAATCCCGCAGGGCGAAACGATGACAGATAAGGCGCTGGCGCAGTGGGCGCAGGCCTTTGGTTTTGTCGCCACGCGCTACCGTGTCGCCTGCTCTCCCGGCGCGCTGATCGCAGGCGCTCCGTGGCTGAAAGGCAAACCGATGGTGCCCGCCCTCACCCAGTTGGCCCGTGAAGCGGGGCTGTCGTTTCAGTTGCTTACCGGCGGCCAGGAGGCTATCAACAGCTGGCGTCTGCCGGTGGTGGTGGCGATGAATGACGGCAGGATCGGCGTGATCGAGCATTTCGACGGGGACGATACGCTGGAAGTCAGCTTTTTCGACGATGAGACTTACACCAACCGGCTGTCGATGACGGCGATGCTGCCCGCTATCCGCCACGTCATTGCCCTGCGTCCACTCGCCGCGCTGAAGGACAGCCGCGTGGACGCGTATATATCAAAATACCGTCCGGACTGGCTCTACCGGCTGGTGATGCGCGACTTACGCCCCTACAGCTGGGTGATGCTGGCCGCGCTGTTTATCAACGTGCTGTCGCTCTCCGGGATCGTCTTTTCCATGCAGGTCTACGACCGGGTGATCCCCGCCCAGTCCTACCCGACGCTTTACGTCCTGACGATTGGGGTGTTGATCGCCACCCTGTTTGGCTTTGTGCTGCGCGTGGCGCGCGGACACATTATGGATCTGCTGGGCAAGCGTTCAGACCTACGTGTCTCGGATCGCGTCTTCGGCCACGCCCTGCGCCTGCGCAACAGCGCGATCCCCCGCTCCACCGGCAGCTTTATCTCCCAGCTACGCGAGCTGGAGCAGATCCGCGAGATGGTAACCTCCTCCACCATTTCTACGATTGTCGACCTGCCGTTCTTCTTACTGTTTGTGGTGGTGCTGGCGATCATCGCCCCGCAACTGGCGTGGATCGCGCCGGTGGCGGCGGTGATCATGGTTCTGCCCGGTCTGCTGCTGCAGAAGAAGCTGGCAGAGCTGGCGAAACAGTCGGCCCATGAATCGACCCTGCGCAATGCGGTGCTGGTGGAGAGCGTGCAAGGGCTGGAGGACATCAAGCTGATGCAGGCGGAAAACCGCTTTTTGCAGCAGTGGAACAGTTATATCCAGATCACCGCGGAATCCGGCCTGCGCACCCGCGAACTGACCCAGAACCTGATCAGCTGGGGGATGACCATCCAGAGCCTGGTCTACGCCGGGGTGATCGTGGTCGGTGCGCCGATGGTGATCGACGGCACCCTGACCACCGGTTCCGTGGTCGCGGCGTCCATGCTGGCCTCCCGCATGATCGCCCCCATGGCAACGCTGTGCGGCGTGCTGGCCCGCTGGCAGCAGGTAAAAGCGGCCAAAGAGGGGCTGGACAGCATTATGCAGTTGCCTACCGAGAACCAGCGCGAAGAGACGCCGATCCGCCAGGACGTGCTGCGCGGTCACTACTTGTTCGAGCAGGCGCAGTTCCGTTATCAGCCGGACGATCCGCGCATGGCGCTGCGCATTAACCGACTGGAGATCAGTCCGGGTGAGAAAGTGGCGATCCTCGGGCGCAATGGCGCGGGTAAATCGACCCTGCTACAGGCCATGGCGGGCGGAATGGACCTGGCGGCTGGTGAGCTGCGGCTTGATAACTTCAGCCTGCCGCATCTCGACATCGCCGACGTTCGTCGCAACGTCGGTTTTATGACCCAGAACGCGCGGCTGTTTTACGGTACCCTGCGCGAAAACATCACCCTCGGCATGCCGCGCGCCACCGACGACGAGATTTTCGAGGCGCTGGAACTGACCGGCGCAGCAGGTTTTGTGCAGAAGCTACCCAAAGGGCTGGACTACCCGATCATGGAAAACGGCGTGGGATTATCCGGCGGACAACGCCAGTCGATTTTGCTGGCGCGTATGCTCCTGCGCGATCCGAATATTGTGCTGATGGATGAACCCACCGCGTCGCTGGACGAGCACACCGAGCGGGAATTTATCCAGCGTCTCGGCGACTGGCTAGGGCATCGCACCCTCATCGTCGCCACGCACCGCGTACCGGTGCTGGAACTGGTGGAGCGGGTGGTGGTGCTCAAAGAGGGAATGCTGGTGATGGATGCACCAAAAGCCCAGGCGCTGAACAACAGCCGTATGCAGCAGCAACAGCAGGCAGCAACAGGACGGGAGTGGAAAAATGAAAATCAGTCAGCGTGACGTGGCGGCAATGGACGATCTGGATAAAGCCCTCGACTCCGAAAGCGGCTACACCGGTGCGCGACGGATCGTGATCTTCTCGCTGCTGATGTTTGTCGTCCTGGGCGTCTGGGCGTGGTTCGGCGTGCTGGATGAGGTGTCAACCGGCTCGGGTAAAGTGATCCCCAGCTCGCGCGAGCAGGTATTGCAGTCGCTTGACGGCGGGATCCTCACCGAACTGAACGTCCACGAAGGGGATCAGGTGCAAGCCGGGCAGGTGCTGGCACGCCTTGATCCGACGCGTTCCGAATCGAACGTCGGCGAAAGTGCGGCGCGCTACCGCGCTTCACTGGCCTCCAGCGCGCGTCTGTACGCTGAGGTGAACGATCTCCCGCTGAAGTTTCCCCCTTCGCTGGCAAAATGGCCGGATCTGATTGCCGATGAAACACGACTCTACAACTCCCGCCGCGCACAACTGGATGACACCCAGCGAGAGTTGCGCGCCGCGTTAGACCTGGCGAATAAAGAGCTGGCGATCACCCAACGTCTGGTGAAAACCGGCGCTGCCAGCCACGTAGAGGTGCTACGGCTGCAGCGGCAAAAAAGTGACCTGGAGCTGAAGCTCACCGACGTGCGCTCGCAGTATTACGTTCAGGCCCGCGAGGCGCTCTCCAAGGCCAACGCGGAGGTGGATATGGTCTCCGCCATTCTTAAAGGTCGTCAGGATTCCGTCACCCGTCTGACCGTAAAATCCCCGGTGCGCGGGATCGTGAAAAACATCAAGGTCACCACCATCGGCGGTGTGATCCCGCCTAACGGTGAGTTGATGGAGATTGTGCCGGTGGACGATCACCTGCTGATTGAAACCCGCCTCTCGCCGCGCGATATCGCCTTTATCCACCCGAACCAGGAGGCGCTGGTCAAAATCACTGCCTATGATTACGCCATTTACGGCGGGCTGCACGGGGTGGTGGAGACCATTTCCCCGGACACCATCCAGGACGAAGCCAAGCCGGAGGTGTTCTATTATCGGGTGTTTATCCGCACCAGCCAGGACTACCTGGTGAATAAAGCAGGCAGGCACTTCTCGATTGTACCGGGGATGATTGCGACGGTGGACATTAAGACCGGAGAAAAAACGGTGCTGGATTATATGATTAAGCCGTTTAACCGGGCGAAGGAGGCGCTGAGGGAGCGGTGATGAAACGCCTTACATCATTTTCTGAAGCCGCCTCGCAGGATTTAACTTCTTCTGGGTAGCCTGCTTTTTATTAGGGTTAATCGGGCGTATGTTCCTTCCACGCCAGCAAAATCTGGCGTCGGGATTGGCATCCCGGTTAAACTTAATAGCGGCGTGAGCTCTTGTTGCGCCGTGCGTCTGGCTACATTTCAATGGTGGGCTGGACGGGGGCGTCGCAAGACGCGCCGGTGTCCATTAAGGCCGGTAATGCCAACTCCGTTCAGTCCTGCCACCCGGGAAATTGGCATTTCTCTGGCAGTGTCTTAATTACTTAATGGAAAGTGTCATATGACCACCAGTAACGCACTTTTCACGACCCCCTTCGGCCACAATACCGACTTCACTGAACTTGCCGACAACTGCCAACGCTGTTGCGAAGCATTGGTTGAAGAGACCGATCCTGCAAGGTCGGGGTGAGGGCATCAAACCGCACTCATTTTATATTTATAAACAGGATGTTAATTATGAATAACCAGGAAAAAATACGCATCCCAACCACACCAGGCGAAGTGTTGCTGCACGATTATCTTAAGCCACTCAGTCTCGGCATCTCAGAACTGGCAGAGAGAATAAACACCGATCACACCACTGCCAGCGCGCTGTTAAGCAATAAAATAAAACTCACCGTGGATTTGGCCTTAAGACTGGCAAACGCATTCGATACCAGCATTGAATTCTGGCTAAATCTGCAACAAAACGCAGAAAACCAGGGAGCGAGAATCGAACACCTCTAACATAACCCTCACCCCCAATCTGCTAAAGTAGCCCAAATTCATTTTTCAGGAAGAAATCATGCGCCAACGAACCATTGTCTGCCCCATCATCCAGAACGACGGGGCCTACCTGCTGTGCAAAATGGCCGACGATCGCGGCGTGTTCCCCGGCCAGTGGGCTCTCTCCGGCGGCGGAATGGAGCCGGGCGAAACCATGGAACAGGCATTGCGCCGTGAGATCCGCGAAGAGCTTGGCGAAGCGCTGGAGATCGCCTCGGTCACGCCATGGGCTTTTCGCGATGACATCAGGGTCAAAACCTACGCCGATGGCACCACAGAGGAGATTTACATGATCTATCTGATCTTCGACTGCATCAGCGCCAACCGGGAAGTCACGTTTAATGAAGAGTTTCAGGAGATCGCCTGGGTTAATCCGGAATCGTTAAAAACGCTGGATCTCAACGAAGCCACGCGCATTACCTTCACGCAAAAAGGGCTACTGTAAATTCAGGCCTGAACCCGGGTGTTATACACCCCAACATAGTGCGCAAACTTCCCAATAAAGACGCCCGCAAACACACCGCCGGAGACGATCGCCAGCGCGCTCATGGCGGGCTGCTGCATTGTCTGCGGAGAGACCGCGCTCATCACGCCCAGCACATACTTCACCCCAAACGCCAGCATCATAAATGGCAGCGCGGTGTAATCTGCCTGGCGGAAAAGGCTGCGCGGTGCATCTGCACGGGTGATAACTGTCTGCCTGATCAGGACATATCCCAGCGCAGATCCGGCAAGGATCCCGGCAATCCACAAGGCAACGGTTCCAGGGCTCAGCGTGCGATAGACCACCAGATCGTAAATATCCCAGATAAGAAAGATCGCCGGAATGATGGCAAGCCTCTCCAGCGTAACGGTGGTGGGCTTGCGGGCTTTGATACCGCGAGAGATGAGAAAGACAAAAAGCACCCACACCCAGACGGGCGTGTGCGTAACGACACCGATCAGAAATTCAAACATGGAGATCACCATGGAAGAAAGCGGCTCTGGCCGCGCTGCAAGTATATTGCGCATAACGGCAGGAACGCCATTATGCGCAGGTCTTTTACAGCGATTTTTTCAGGCGTTGAACCGCCTCTTTCAGCTCTTCATCCGTTGGCGTGACAAACGACATACGCAGCGTCGAATGGTCTGGCTCATTGCAGTAGAAAAATTCGCCCGGCACAAATACTACGCCGTTACTTAACGTTTTTTCCAGCCAGCGAGTGGTATTACTCCCATTTTTCATAGTCGCCCACAGGAACATGCCGCCCTTCGGCTTGTGGAATGACATCACATCGCCCAGCTCGGCTTCCAGTTCTGTTGCGAACGTCTGATATTTCTGGCGATAGGCTTCGCGGATCATTTTAATCTGATCGGCAAGACGACCGGTTTTCAGGTATTCGTACGTCATCAGCTGTGACAGCGTGCTGGTGTGCAGATCGGTGGTTTGCTTGAGATTCACCACTGCGCGCTTCAGCCACTCCGGTACCAGCACCCAGCCCACGCGGGTGCCTGGCGCAAGAATTTTAGAGAAGGTTGAGGTATACACCACGTTCTCTTCGTTACCGATATCTTTGGCGTGGGCAATTAACGGGCGGAAAACTTCATCGGTGTAATTAATTTCGCTGTACGGATCGTCTTCAATAATGACGAAGTCATAGCGCTTCGATAATTCCACCAGCTTTTTACGACGCGGTTCAGAAAGCGTTACCCCACCCGGGTTACCAAATGTCGGCACAATATAAACCGCTTTAATGGTTTTATTGGCCACCAGCGCTTCGAGCTCATCCACTTTCATTCCGTCAGCATCGGTACCCACGGATTCAAAATGTGCCTGCGCCAGGCCAAATACCTGCAGTGCAGCAAGATACGTTGGACGCTCGACGACGACGGTATCGCCCGGGTTAATTAATGCACGCGCCAGCACGTCAAGTGATTGCTGTGAACCAGAGGTAACGACAACATCATCCGCCTTACAGCGGATCCCGCGCCCTTCACAAATGCGCTGAATTTCTTCACGTAGCCCAGGAACGCCTTCGGTCAGACCGTACTGGAAAGCTTCGCCAAAATGCTGGGATAATACGGCATCAGCGGCCATTTTCAGGCCTTCATGATCGAACAATGCAGGGTTAGGAATACCCCCGCCCAGCGAAATGACCCCTGCCATTTTGCTATGTTTTAATAATTCACGGATGGCAGATGATTGCAGGCCCTGCGCACTGCTGGCGAGTTTATTCACAGACATTCTTTGCTTACCTTCTTTTATTATATTGTGCCCAATCTTAGCAGAATATGGGCGATAAATTCTGTTAGCTTAGGGAGCGGGCGTAAATCCTGACGCCACAACAAATGCACCGGTCTTGGCTCTGGAATGTAATCCTCCAGCACCCGCACCAGCCGGCCACTTTCCAGCTCTTCCGCGACCAGCACTTCCGGCTGTAATAACAGCCCGGCCCCGGCTCTTGCGGCCATCCGCAGCCCGTAACCGTCGTTGCATCTTAGGATGGCATCACGCTTCCAGCGCACCTCCCCTTCGACACCCGGCAGCCGCCATTCATTGCGTGCAGTCCACACGCTGTGGGACAGACAAAGATGATCCACCAGATCGGCGGGCGTTTGTGGCGTGCCGTAGTGCGCCAGATAATCAGGCGCGGCGCAGATCACCATCCGATAAGGACAGAGGTATTTCGCGACCAGGTCGTCGTTGCGAATATCGCCAATGCGGATGGCCAGATCGACACCCTCCTCCACCAGATCCACCATCCGGTTGGTCAGATCCAGCTCCACGCGTACTTCCGGGTAGCGTTGCAAAAAGGTGGCGGTGAGCGGTGCAATCACGCAACCGCCAAAGGACGTGGGGGCCGTTACCCGCAGCGTGCCAGCAGGTGCCACGCGCAGGCGTTCAACCGCGCTTTCGGCGATGGCAACCTGCTCCAGTACCCGCTTCGCCTCGTCGAAATAGACCCGTCCTGCGTCGGTCAGGCTCTGGCGTCGTGTATTACGCTCCAGAAGACGCGTACCAAGTTGAGACTCCAGCAGCGCAATATACTTTCCCACCATTACCGCCGACATCTCCAGCCGTGCCGCCGCGCCGGTGAAACTGCCGCTTTCAACCACGGCAATAAAGGTTTCCATGCTGCGAAGCTTATCCATATTCCAAACCCCTGGTTAGTAATCTTCTAACTTTAGCCCAGTTTATCTGCATTTTTATTTATTAAAGAATGAAGGCTCACAACATTAAGGAGTCTGCGATGAAAATCGTCATTATTGGTGCCAGCGGTACAGTCGGTCGGGCAGTAACGGAAGAGTTGAGTCGTCGTCACGAGGTAATCCGCGTAGGTCGCACGCAGGGTGACTATCAGGTGGATATCACTTCCCAGGCGAGCGTGCAGGCGCTGTTTGAGACAATCGGCCCGGTGGATGCCATTGTCTCCGCCAGCGGGGGTTTGTACTTCGGTCCGCTCGCCACGATGAAAGACAGTGATTTCAACCAGGGTCTGCAGGATAAACTGCTCGGACAGGTGCGCCTGGCGCTGACCGGCCAGCATTACCTGAACGAAGGTGGATCAATTACGCTAATCAGCGGAATTGTAGCGCACGAGCCGATTGCCCAGGGGGTAAACGCCACCACGGTAAATGCCGCGCTGGAAGGTTTTGTTCGCGCCGCCGCCTGTGAACTGCCGCGCGGGATCCGCATCAATCTGATTAGCCCAACGGTACTCACCGAATCTGCCGAAGCCTACGATGGTTTCTTCCCGGGCTTTGAAAGTGTGCCCGCCGCCACCGTTGCGCTGGCCTATCGCCGCAGCGTGGAAGGCGTGCAGAGCGGGCGGGTGTATAAGGTGGGTTATTGAGCCTTACGGGCGGAAATGAGTACCAGCATCGGACGTTCCGCCTCTTCGGCCAGTGCAGGCCAGGCATCAATCTGTGCCTGCGTTGGCCCCCACTCGTTGACTTCGCTTATCGTTAATCCGGCCTTGATCAACGCGTTAAGCGTAGTGCCCAGCGTGCGGTGATATTTAATCACCCCGTCTGCCAGCCAGTTGCTGACGCGCTGGCTCTCGTCCTGATAATGGTTCACGCCCCAGAACCGCTCTCCGTTATCATCGGTCAGCCAGCCCTGACGCGTGGCACAGGTGTAAATGGGGTGCTCCATCGAAAAGACCAGACTGCCGCCGGGTTTGAGCGCGCGCTGAACCTTAGCAAACAGGGTGTCCAGCTCTGGCAGGTAGTGCAGCGCCAGGGAGCTATAGACCAGATCGAGGCTGTTCTCGTTGAGCTTGAGAGATTCCAGATCGCTGCGTTGATAGTGAATCCCGTCATCGTGGGTCAACTCCGCCGCACGGGCGAGCATCTTTGCTGAGATATCAACGCCCATTACGTCAGACGCACCCAGCTCACGCGCCGCGCGGCAGAACCAGCCGTATCCGCAACCGAGATCAATAACCGATTTGCCGGATAACTCCGGCAGCATGCTTTTTAACGCAGGCCACTCTGGCGCACCGTCCAGCCCCTGCACCGAGCGCGGAAGCTGGGCGTAGCCTTCGAAAAACGCCGGGTTGTCGTAGATGTTTTGTGCCATGGCAGATCCCTCTTTAAGAATGAGCCTCCCAGTATAAAACATTGCCGGGTGGCGCTGCGCTTACCCGGCCTACGATTTGAGGGTTTCAGTAGGCCGGGTAAGGCGAAGCCGCCACCCGGCACCACATTAGCCCACCGAGCCCCAGACGAGGTTGCCATTGTGGAACGTCGCGGTGCGCGGGGAAATACGCGCCACAGCTTCGGCGGAACAGGGAGCGTCAACCAGCACAAAGCTGGCGTCGTCCTGCGCTTTCGGCCACACGCGCTCACCTTTGTCGTTCAGCGGCAGCACGTCGCCGGTGGCGATACCGAGCGCGCGGGAGAGCGTCTGCTCGTTTGGTCGAATATAAAGCTGAGCGTAAAGGTTGGCTTTTTCCAGCATGTCCCCCAGGCCATACGGCGACCAGTGGTCGATTACGCTGTCAGTACCCGTCATCACTAACACGCCTTTATCCCGCAACTGCTTTAGCGGCATATGTAGAGTACCAATCGGCACGGTAGAGGCGATGGTCACCTGCTGCGCAGCCATGCGAGTGGCGATCTCATCCACCTGCTGTTCGTTGAGCGTAGCCAGCGCGAAAGCATGGCTGATGGTCAGTTTGCCCTTCAGCTCTGGCGTTTTCTCCACGGTTTCCACCATGTAATTTACCGCTGCCACACCCGCCGGGCTGGTTTCGTGCAGATGAATGTCCACCCCTTTGTCGTAATCCAGTGCGATCTGGAACATAGTGTCGAGGGATTTCTCCATCGCGCCATCCACGTTGGTGGGATCGAGTCCACCTACGTAGTGCGCCCCCGCCTGCATCGCCTCGCGCATCAGTTTTTCAGAGTTCGATAGCAGCAGGCCGTGTTGCGGGAAGGCGACAATTTCGCAGTCAAAACCGGGCTTGCGGCGCGCTAAGACCGCCTGCAAATTTTCCAGATTTTTCAGGCCGGAAACCGGCTCAATGTTGCAGTGGCTACGGGCAATAGTTGAGCCTTTCGACTGGATCAGGTCGATCAGCTTTTCGGCCCACTCCTGCGTATACGGCTGTAACTCCGGCAGCAGCTTCTGCTCAAGGCGGATCATATCCTGAATGGTGGTGCCCGCCGGGCGGTTAAGGGAGCGCCACGGACCACCGTAAAAGGTTTTATCCAGATGGATGTGCATGTCGCGCATCGCCGGTAGCATCAGTTTGCTGCCCGCATCGTAGTGCGGCAGCGTGGCATCAGCGTGGCTTTTGTTATCCCGCAGGGCGACGATCTTCCCGTCTTTAATTTCCAGCGTTTTCAGCTCGGTACGGGTGCTGGTCGCCACGCCGCCGTCGAAATTGAACCCGGCTTCCAGTAGCACATTATCCAGATAATAGTGTTTTGCGGTGATGTTCATCGGTTTGCCCGTCTCGCAGGTTGGCTTCGCGGTATCCGCAGCATACGCGACAGATCCGGTCGCACCAAACAGCGCGCAGGCGGTGACCATTTTGCCGCTCTGGCTGATAAACTCGCGTCGGCTTTTGTTTTCACTCATCTTATCTTCCTTCGTTAACAATATGGGTGCCGGTTTCACCGCGCAGCGCCGCAGGCAGGCTGTCCGGCGATGTGATGATCACGCGCTTGCCGCCGTGGTTTAAAAATTCCAGCGAGGCGATGATTTTGGGGAGCATGCTACCCGCCGGGAAGTGCCCTTCATCCCTGTACCGCGACATCTGTGCCACATTGACGGTGTCCAGCGCCTGCTGATTTGGCTTACCGAAGTTGATACACACTTTTTCCACGCCGGTGGTGATCACCAGCACATCAGCGTGGATCTCGCGTGCCAGCAATGCGGTGGAGAGATCCTTATCAATCACCGCGTCGACGCTCTGGTAATCACCTTCAGGTGTGCGAACCACCGGAATACCGCCGCCGCCCGCGCCAATCACCACAAAGCCTTTCTGCGTCAGCGTCTTGATGGCATCGGCTTCGACAATCCGTAACGGTTGCGGAGATGCCACCACGCGGCGATACCCCCGGCCAGAGTCCTCAATAAAATGCCAGTCCGGGTGAGCCCGTTGCAGCTCATCGCGCTGCGCGTCGCTAAAGAATGCACCGATGGGTTTCGTTGGATGGGTGAAGCCCGGGTCATTTTTATCCACCTCAACCTGAGTGACGACTGTTACCGCTTTTTGCTCCCCGCGTGTGGCCAGGCGGTTATTGAGCGCCTGCTGGATCAGGTAGCCGATGCCGCCCTGCGTATCCGCCACGCAATTCGCCAGCGGGGTCAGGGGCAGCCCTTCCCGCTCGTGGGCGATTTCGGCGCGGCGCAGATCCAGCCCCACCTGGGGGCCGTTTCCGTGTGTGAGCACAATGTCGTAGTCGGATGCCAGCATCTCCAGCACCGACTCTGCCACCGCTTTGACCGCCAGCGCCTGATGTTCAATCGACTGGCTGGCGTTATCTTTGATAATGCTGTTGCCGCCAATGGCAACGACCATGAGCTCTTTCATGAGTTCTCCTTCGCAACGGTGCCTGACTCAACGCTCGCAATTTCGCGGCTATCAAAGAAATGTTTCACCACAAACATGCCACCCATCATCAGATACGCCGTGACGAACATCAGCGAACTGCCTTCGGCAAAGCCCACCACCGGGGCGTGGATCACCCCAAACAGCGCCAGCAACGCGCCGACAGCCGCCGCAACGGCACCACGCAGTGGTTTATTGATGATGGCGAAGATGGCGATACAACCCCACAGCATGCTGGCAAGCGGTGCGCCATTCCCCAGATGCACCAGCCCTTCGTAGTAGATACCTTTGCTATGCAGTACATCGGTACCGATTTTCGCCGCACTGGTGCCCGCCGCCCCCATCACACTGTTCATCATGGTCAGCGCCCAGTTGGCGATCCACGGGAACAGACAGATGAAAATCACGGGCACTTCCACTTTGGGCGTTTCCCTCACCACCTGGTTGGCGGTCACCACGCCGATAAACACCAGAATCGGCACGATGGCGGTCATCGGAATGATGGCGAGCATAAACGCCCCAAGCCCGAACAGCGGCACGATGAACATGGTCACACCCGACGCCAGCGTATAGCCAATGCTGGCCCCCATCGCTTTCCAGCCCGCATGGCCAACATAGACAGTCACCGGGAACGGGTTACCCATCAGGCAACCAAGCATTGATGCCAGACCGTTTGCCAGCATCACTTTGCGGGTCGGGTATTCATCCCCTGCCGCATGAGCACTTTCGATGTTCTCCAGGTCAAAGATGTAGTTTGCCAGCCCCAGAGGAACTGCCGAGGCAAGGTACGGCAGCGCGTGTGGCAGGCCCTGCATAAAGCCTTCGATATGGACGGACGGCGGGTTAAAGCCGAACGATGACATCGATGCCTTGATCGCTTCCGGGCTTTGCAGGCCAGAGATCCATGCCAGCGCCGTACCGGCAACCAACAGCAACAGGCCTGTCGGGATGCGGGCGAAGATCGGCTTTTTACCAAACCAGTTGATGAAGATCAGCAGCAGCACGATGAATGACACCGTTGGCGCCTCAAATGCCTGCAGCATCGGGTTCATCGCCAGCAGCAGCAACCCTAAACCAGACAGACACGACAACAGCACGGTACGCGGGATCATCTTGCGGATGGTTTCCCCTAAAAATGAACCACCCGCCAGGATCATCGCTTCCACGAAACACCACACCAGACCGATCTGGATGGCAAATTCCGCATCACCGGTCTGCTGATAAACCGGCATTAATACAAGGAAGGTCACAGTAAAAATTGACGGTGCGCTCGGGCCGGACGGCAGCGCAGTGACGTCAGTACGCCCGGTCTGGCGAGCCATCTGCAGGCCAAACCACGCATAGCAGACGCTCGCCACCAGTACCGCCAGCCCGAAGGCTGGCGCGATGCGTCCATAAACAATCTCCTTCGGGATGCCGACGACAAAAATGAGCAACCCCATCATGGTCAGCAAATTGGTCAGGTTGTTGGTCATGAGCCCGAAATAGGCCGCCCAGTCACCTCTTTTCCACTCCAGTTTCATGTTTTTCATGGATGCATGCCTTATAAAAAGTAGCGATCGCGGAAGGTCAACAGCGCCTTTTCAAAACAGCTAAACGGCGGGTGAACGATGCCCGCCCCAATCATGCCGATACCGGCGTCCTTGTGGGCAATCGCGGTGTTGATCACCGGCAGAATGCCGCTGCCTGCCACTCTGGTGATGTCGATGGCAGTAGGAATGCCCATAAACGACAGCAGCGGAATGGTGACATTCGGGTTTTCACCAAGGGTGATTTCGCGCATCTGGCGAGAGAAGTCGATGGCTTCCTCCACCGTACCGCCCACCAGCGCCACAATCGCCGGGGCGGTTGCCATCGCAAAGCCGCCAATGCCGTAGGTTTCGGTGATGGCGCTGTCGCCGATATCCAGCCCGGAGTCTTCCGGTTTGTAGCCTGCGAACATCGGGCCAATGACCTGCTGCGCCGGGCCGGTAAACCATTGTCCGGGCAGGCCGGAAATACGCAGGCCGAATTCATAGCCGTTACGCGCCATGGTGGTCACTACAGTGCTGTATTCAATGCCGTGAGCGGCGTCCAGCGCGGCTTTACACATTGCCATCCACGTCGGGCCGGAGAAGTAGTCGCTGCTGGCAACAAACTCAAAGACCTCGCGCTGCTGTTCCACCGGGTAGCCCGCCTGGATCAGCCCCGGCGTCAGCGCCTGGATCAGCAGCGTGGTGCCCGCGTTGTTGCGGTTGTGGCACTCGTCGCCCATGTGCAGTGCCTGTGCCAGCATCAAGCGCAGATCAATTTCACCGATAATGTTCATGGCGTCGCGCAGCATCGGGCCGAGCACGTCGCGCATCCAATTCAGGCGGTCGATCACGCTCTGATCATTCGCGCCCATACGCAGGATTTTCGCCATCTGCTCGCTGAGGTTAGTGAACGCGCGGTTGCCGTAGGTTTTGTTTTCGACGATGTGCATAAACATCGATGCCGAAGTGACGCCTGCCATGGAGCCCACGCAGTCGTGCTCGTGGCATGGCGAGAAGGTGATTTCTCCGGAAGCCGCCACGCGCTCGGCGTCGCGGATATCTTTTGCCAGCCCTTCAAACACCAGCGCGCCGGTTACCGCCCCTTTCATCGCGCCACACATGTTTTCCCACGTCACCGGCGGACCGGCATGCAAAATAGTGGTGCGGGTCATGCCTGGTACGACGTTGATCGCCTGGTCGTAACCCACCAGCACCGGATGGGACTGAATAATGCGCTCGAGGGCGAGGGTGTTGGCCGCGGCAATTTTTTCCGCCAGTGGTTTACTCGCCAGCTGATCCAGCGCTTCCACCACCTGCATATTGCCCTGCCCCGGCGGCGTCCAGTCGAGTTGGGTGACGGGCACGTGCTGTTTTTTGAGGTCGTCACTGAACATCGCAATACCAACGTTAATCACGTTCAGCGGCTGGTTAAATAATGTCGTCATTATGCTTTCTCCCCTTTGCAGACAAATTCACGCGCCAGTAATCCGGTATTGGTGCTGCTGCTGGCCCAGATCACACCTGCATCGGTCAGAAGCTGGCACTGCTGCGCCAGCGACTGCGGATCCTGGTCAGTGCCCAGCACGTAACCCAGAATTTCCAGCGGTCGGTTGTCGGCTTTCGCCCTCGCCTTAGCCTCTTTAATGGCGTCGAGCATCACCCCGACCGGATCGTCGTGTGCGCCAAAGCCCAGCACGAAATCCATGACGATCACCCCCACCTCCGGATCGCGCGCTTCCTGCAACAGACGGCTGATGCGGTTAGTTGGGTCGATCATCGGGTGCGGTTTGCCGTTGGTGAAATCGTCGTCACCAAAGTCGAGGAAGGTATGGGCTTTACTGACGTTGATGTCGCTCAGGCGCTTTGTTGGATCCGGCTGAATGTTGCTGTAGACGTTGTCGAATTTCTCCAGCGCGGCAAACATGGCTTCATCGCACAACGTGCCGCCGCAGAACAGGCCGCGAATGTACTTCTGCTGTGGAGTCAGGCGGGCACGCACCTCTTCGATCAGCGGCCAGTTGAGCGGGTGCAGATCAAGTGACTCTTTTTTGATGCCGGTGAGCAGGACAGCTTTCAGGGCCGCTTCTTTAGTGCCACGGGCAAACTGCAGCCCGTCTTCATCGGCAGGGGGTTCATTGCGACCCAGGAAACAGACAACCACAGGCTTACGGCAGGCGCGCGCGCGGGCCAACACCTTTTCAGCGACCGCTGGCGCAGGCGGTTTGGAGATGAGTGCAATCACCTGCGTGGCGTCGTCCGCTTCCAGCATCTCAATGGCATCGAGCATCATCATGCCGCCGATTTTCTCGCTGAGATCGCGCCCGCCGGTGCCAATCAGTTGTGACACACCGCCGCCGAATTCGTGAATGCGCACGCTCAGCTCCTGGCTGCCGGTACCGGATGCACCGACAATACCGATCGGTCCGCGGCGCACCGCGTTGGCGAAGCACAACCCCGCACCGTTGATAATGGCGGTGCCACAGTCCGGTCCCATCATCAGCAGCCCTTTCTGGTGCGCCAGTTGCTTCAGCGCCAGCTCGTCGTCGAGTGATACGTTATCGGAAAACAACATCACGTTGAGATCGTTCTCCAGCGCCTGGCGCGCTTCGCGGGCGGCAAACGTACCATTGACTGAAATCACCGCCAGATTGCTATCCGGACGGTGCGTGCTGGCGCTGGCAATCGTGGCGTAACGTGCTTCATGGCTACCACTGCTCTCTTTGCGGGTGAATAACGCTTCGATTGCGGCCAGCGTTTCATCATTTGCCGCATCGCCTTTAATCACGATCATCAGGTCGCCGTTTTTGGCATCGGCTAATTCCGGCGTTAATAATCCGAGATTTTTTAAGACACCTTTATTCATCTCCGTCGCCATGGCCACAAAGGCCTGCTCAACACCCGGCAATTTATTGGCTTTGGTGGAAACGGACATTAATGAAACCGAATCGAAGTAGGTATTCTTTTTTATGACGATTTTTGTTGGCATTATTTTCTCCTGAAAGAGGATAAAAGGGGGCCGCCGTCGTGCGAAATGCACGCCGGTAAAATGCTTAATGTCAGGGTTGCCAGCCGGTAAGGCTGGCCGGATAGGTTACGCGCCCGCCGCCAGCAGCAGGTCAGCGATCGCGTTGAAGCCTTTTTCCCGCGCCAGTTCGAGCGGCGTTTTTCCGTATTTATCGGTCATATGCGGGTTCGCACCGTGATTCAGCAGCAGCTTCACAATTTCCTGCTGCTTCGCGCCGCCGTCGTTTAACACGATGGCTTCCAGAAGCGGTGTCCAGCCAACAAAGTTGGTGTGGTTAACGTTAATATCGGTTTTCTCCAGCAATTCGCGCACAATTTCCACGTGCCCTTTTTCGCTGGCGGGTGTAATGCCCACACCACCGAAACGCGTCAGACGGTCGAGATCCGGATTTGCCGGAAGGACGATGCGCAGCAGGGTTAAATCGTTTGTCAGGCAGCTAATCAGGAAGGGGTTAAAACAGGTCTGGTCTTGTTTATCAATATCCGCGCCGGCGGCAATTAATAACTCAACACACGCATAGTGTTTATTCAGGCTGGCAATAATAATGGCGGTTCTTTTCTGGCGGTTGGTGGCGTTAATATCCACCCCAGTTGCGAGACAATTTTTTAACCCTTCAATATCGCCCTGCTCTGCCGCCAGCAAAAATTCAGTAACCAGTTCATTTGCAGACATATTCAGACTCCCGATGATGTATTGCTGATGAACTGAGAATAGCAACAGGCTTTTCAGAAAAGAATCCGCTTAAAAATGATTCATCGACAGTCAATTCATTATTGAGTTAAATTCAACAATTCAACCAAAACGTGCGGCCGTGCAATCTTTTCCTTATGTTTTCGCGCTTTTTAACGCGTAAGGCTGCATTCTGCTTATGCCTGACAAAGCCTTGCTCTGCGCGACTTACAGCAAAAAGTCAGAACTGTGATCGGCTTCAAATGCATTGTAACAACGCTGTTAAAATATGTTCAAAACTGATGGCTCACAGGAGCAGTGATATGAATTCTATCTTTACCGAAGAGAACCTGCTGGCCTTTACCACCGCCGCACGCTTCGGCAGTTTCAGCAAGGCCGCAACCGAGCTGGGCGTCACCACCTCGGCCATCAGTTACACCATCAAGCGGATGGAGACCGGCTTAGACGTTGTGCTATTTGTACGCAACACGCGCAGCATTGAGCTGACCGAGTCCGGTTTTTACTTTTATCGCAAAGCCACTGATCTGCTGAATGATTTTTATGCCATCAAACGCGGGATAGACACCATTTCTCAGGGCATTGAAGCGCGAGTACGCATCTGTATCAATCAGCTTTTATACACCCCACGCCATACCGCGCGGCTGCTGCAGGTGCTGAAAAAGCAGTTTCCCACCTGCCAGATAACCGTGACGACCGAGGTGTATAACGGTGTCTGGGACTCCATCATCAATAACCAGGCCAATATTGCCATTGGCGCGCCGGACACACTGCTCGACGGCGGTGGCATTGATTACACCGAGATTGGCGCTATCCGCTGGGTATTCGCTATCGCGCCGGAACATCCGCTGGCCTTCGTCCCGGAACCAATAGCTGAGAGCCAGCTACGCCTGTACCCCAACATCATGGTGGAAGATACCGCCCATACCATTAACAAGAAGGTCGGCTGGCTATTACACGGGCAGGAGGCGATTCTGGTGCCGGATTTCAACACCAAATGTCAGTGTCAGATTCTGGGGGAAGGGATCGGGTTCTTACCCGAATATATGGCCCGCGAGGCGGTGGAAGAAGGGTTGTTGGTCACCCGACGCATTAATAATCCACGTCAGGACTCACGCATGCTGCTCGCCACTCAGCATGCGGCGACCGGCCAGGTTACACGCTGGATCAAACAACAATTTGGCCCTGCGGGGGTGCTGACCCACATCTATAGCGATCTCTTGTGGCGCGAAGCGATAAATTAGTTTAGCATTTACTTAATTAAGTAAATGCTAAACTATCATGACTGAACTCGAACAACTTCAGGCCAGCGCTGAGCAGGCCGCAGGACTCTTAAAAGCGATGAGCAACCCGCGTCGGTTGCTGATCCTCTGCACGCTGTGCGGTGCACCCGGCACCAGTGCGGGGGAACTGGCTCGTGCAACGGGACTTAGCCCCTCCGCCACGTCGCAACATCTGGCGCGTATGCGTGAAGAAGGTCTTATCGACAGCAGCCGCGAAGCGCAGCGCATTCTCTATTTCATTAAAAACGATGCTGTGCATCAGCTTATCAGCACCCTGAAAACCCTTTATTGCCCGTAAGGAGTCGCTATGTCACTTCCTCTTCTTTCACCGCAGCAGGCCAATGCACGCATTGCTGAAGGTGCAAAACTGATTGATATTCGTGATGCCGATGAGTATGCCCGCGAGCATATTCCGGCTGCACAGTGCGTACCGCTGGATACCTTACCCGGCGGGCTGACTACACAGGCGGGTGAAACCGTGATTTTTCACTGTCAGTCCGGTGCCCGGACGTCCGGGAATGCTGACCGCCTTGCACAGGCTGCTGCCCCCGCTCAGGCATTTGTCGTCGAGGGTGGCATTCAGGGCTGGAAGCAGGCCGGACTGCTGACTGTCGAGGACAAATCGCAGCCGCTCCCGCTGATGCGCCAGGTGCAAATTGCCGCCGGGCTGTTGATTCTCTGTGGTGTGGTGCTGGGCTATAGCGTTTCGAGCAGCTTTTTCCTGCTCAGCGGTTTTGTGGGAGCCGGGCTGCTGTTCGCAGGTCTGACAGGTTTTTGCGGTATGGCACGACTGCTGAAGGTGATGCCATGGAACCGACGTACCTCATAAGCAGTAATCCGTGGATTACACTGTACCCGGCAGCGCGCGTGGGCTAAGGTGAAGTTCGCTAAAACGATGAGGAGGTAATATGTTTTCTGTCGGTGATTATGTGCAACCGCGTAATGGCGGTCCGAAACTGAAAGTCATTGAAGTTGAGGGTGAAAGCATTGTGGCGGTACAGGCCAGCAATGAACAAGGCGAGAAATATACCCTGAAAGCCAGCGATCTGACTCTGTATGCCGAAGACGGTGATTTCGGCGTCTGCTGAACAGACAACCGGACGGAGTGATCCGTCCGGCTCATGGATTAGATCAGAAAATCATCCAGTGATTTACCGTTTGCCAGTGCACTGGCAATTGGCTTCGGTGTACGGCCCTGGCCAGTCCACGTTTTTTCTTCACCGTTCTGGTCAATAAAGCGATATTTTGCTTCACGCGCTTTACGTTTTTTCGCCGTCTTTCCTGCCTGCGCCAGATCTGAACCCAGCAGGTCAGTCGGTGAAATACCATCGGCTTTCATCAGTTCCAGCAGAGCGTTAATTTTTTCCTGCTGCTCAGTACGCTGCAACTCTAATTCCGCCAGCTCATTACGTTTCTCTTCAGCAACGACCCTGACCTTTTCCAGCATTTCCTCAAGAACGTCCAGGGATAATTCACGCGCCATGGCGCGCAGAGTTCGGATATTATTAAGATTCTGTAACGTCAAAGACATATTATTTGAAAACCTTTTCTTTGGGGTAAATAGAGAAATCACAGTCAGAATAATTCATTTCTGTCTAAATATCTACCCACAGGACTTTCCTGACAATAATGTAAATATTTTTAGATAACGTCATTAATAATATCCGATGCCGCGTACGGGATACGCCCGCCTGCATTCACATAATCAATACAAATGGTCAACCTTAAAACAAATCACAGCATATAACTCGACACAAGAAGTAACTGACTTCCCCATCTGAGATGTCAAAATCAACTATTTGATTTTTATATAAAAACAACCCACAGAGACAGAAAATACCGAACCGAACAAAAAACAATCAATTTTAGAGAATTTTGTGGACAAAACGCGATTAAATAAAAATTAATCACTAGTTGTTAGTTCAAACACAGAGATATACGCTATACACGTCAAACAAACCAACCTAAAGCACTAATCGCTGCGGGAAAATCGTTTTTATTGTGTTCTTCTCAAGGAGTTCAGACATGTTCTCACCGCAATCACGCCTTCGCCATGCGGTAGCGGATACTTTCGCGATGGTTGTCTACTGTTCTGTCGTGAACATGCTGATTGAAATATTCCTCTCCGGAATGACCTTCGAGCAGTCACTTTCATCTCGTCTGGTGGCAATTCCGGTTAACATTATTATTGCCTGGCCTTATGGATTATACCGCGATGCAGTCATGCGCCTTGCACGCCGTATCAGCCCCGCTGGCTGGGTCAAAAACCTGGCTGACGTTCTGGCGTATGTGACGTTTCAGTCCCCGGTTTACGTGGCTATTCTGCTGACAGTCGGTGCAGACTGGCACCAGATCGTCGCGGCGGTCAGTTCGAATATTGTGATTTCAATGCTGATGGGTGCGGTGTATGGCTATTTTCTCGACTACTGTCGCCGCCTGTTCAAGGTCAGCCAGTACAGTCAGGCTAAAGCGTAATGTGAGGCGACTGGCGCACGCCAGTCGCAGATTTACTGTACGTCGCCAAACAGTCCCTTCAAAAACCGCTCCAGTGCCATACGCGAACTGAAGCCATGCGGAATACCATAATGTTCATGCGTCTCGCCGCCTAAATAGAGCGGAAATTGCTGATAATGATCGCAGGTTTTAATATCCGAGGCTGGCTCAGCAAATGACAAACTTCTGTCTTTCAGTGTCGGGTGAATAATGAGCGCGGTACGTCCCATTCTGGCTTCACGATTAACGTAAACATAATTCTCACCACGGCGATATCCATACGCTTTTGATGTCACCTCATCCATGGTGAATCCCTCTTTTTCAAGAACGCGCGCCACCTCATCAGGTCGTAAATACATATCTTTTCCTCGTTATCTTTTCCTGCCCGGCAACCTTACAGTATTCAGCATTAGCAGGGCTTTCAGAATATTCCATAAACTGCCTGATAACGCGTGATGCACTTCAGATATTACATTTCTGAACTAAACTAAACGGGAACACAAAATTACGGAGGATCGTATGTTTAACAGACCGAACCGAAACGATATTAACGACGACGCTCAGGATATTCGTAATGATGTCAGCCAATTAGCTGACTCACTGGAAGAGGTACTGAAATCCTGGGGAACTGACGCGAAGGACGAAGCGGATGCCGCAAAACGTAAGGCTCAGTCTCTGCTCCGTGAAACCCGTGCGCGGATGAACGGCCGTTCACGTACGACTCAGGCGGCCTGTGATGCAGTCAGCTGTGCAAGCTCCTTTGTTCGTGAAAGACCGCTCTGTACGCTGGGTACAGTAGCCGCCGTCGGTATCTTTGTGGGTGCCTTGCTTAACCTGCGTAAGTAACCCCGCCTGAAAAACCCGCACAGCCTGCCCTGCCCCGTTGTGCTCATCATCGGGGCAAAACCAATCTAAATTTCCCATATCTTGTATGGTTGAAACTTAAGACAACTACATCTAGTATTCCTTTTAGCAAGACACACAGTCCTGACGCGTACATTCGCGCCGTGCTCTCATTTTAAATGGAAATACGAATCATGAGCATTATTATTTACACTCGTAACGATTGCGTTCAGTGCCATGCAACTAAACGTGCGATGGAAAGCCGCGGGGTGGCATTTGAGATGGTGAATATCGACCAGCAGCCAGAAGCAGCCGATATCCTGCGCGCGCAGGGTTTTCGCCAGCTCCCGGTGGTGGTTGCCGGAGAAACCAGTTGGTCAGGTTTCCGTCCGGATATGATCAACCGCCTCGCCGCTCAGGCCGTCAGGGCATGAGTGGGCTGGTCTTCTTCTCCAGCAGCTCGGAAAACACGCTCCGGTTTATCGAGCGCCTCGGGCTGCCTGCGACCCGCATTCCGCTGAACGAGCGGGAGCGGATCCAGGTAGAGGAACCTTACATACTGGTGGTGCCCAGCTATGGCGGCGGCGGTACGGCGGGGGCAGTTCCCCGCCAGGTGATCCGCTTTCTTAACGATCCCCATAACCGACAGCATATTCGCGGCGTGATCGCAGCGGGTAATCGCAATTTCGGCGACGCCTTTGGTCGCGCCGGGGATGTTATCTCTCAAAAATGCGGCGTGCCGTATCTCTATCGTTTCGAACTGATGGGGACACAGCAGGACGTAGAGAACGTGCGTAAAGGAGTGAAGGAATTTTGGCAACGACAACCGCAGAACGGGTAATTCAGGCGACACCGGATTACCACGCATTAAACGCGATGCTTAACCTCTATGACCGCGAGGGGCGCATCCAGTTTGGCAAAGACCATGAGGCAGTGGACGCCTTTTTCACCGCCCACGTCCGCCCCAATAGCGTAACGTTTGAAAGCCAGAATGCGCGGCTCGACTTTCTGGTCAATGAAGGCTATTACGAAGAACGCGTCCTCACCCGCTACGATCGCGCCTTTGTGGTGAGGTTGTTTGAACGCGCGCACGCCAGCGGTTTTCGTTTTCAGACCTTCCTCGGGGCGTGGAAGTATTACACCAGCTACACGCTGAAAACGTTCGACGGTAAACGCTATCTCGAAAGTTTTGAAGACCGCGTGGTGATGGTGGCGCTGACGCTGGCCCAGGGCGATGAAGCACTGGCTGAACGGCTGATGGCGGAGATCCTCTCCGGCCGCTTCCAGCCCGCCACGCCGACCTTCCTTAACTGTGGCAAAGCCCAGCGCGGCGAGCTGGTTTCCTGCTTCCTGCTGCGTATTGAAGACAATATGGAGTCGATTGGTCGCGCGGTGAATTCGGCGCTGCAACTTTCCAAACGTGGCGGCGGCGTGGCGTTTTTACTCTCTAACCTGCGTGAAGCCGGTGCGCCAATTAAGCGCATTGAAAACCAGTCCTCCGGCGTGATCCCGGTGATGAAAATGCTGGAAGATGCCTTCTCCTATGCCAACCAGCTTGGCGCACGCCAGGGGGCAGGCGCGGTGTATCTGCACGCGCACCATCCGGATATTCTGCGTTTTCTCGACACCAAACGCGAAAACGCCGATGAAAAAATCCGCATCAAAACGCTGTCGCTCGGTGTGGTGATCCCGGATATCACCTTTGCCCTCGCCAAAGAGAATGCCGACATGGCGCTGTTCTCACCTTACGATATTGAGCGTATCTACGGGAAAGCGTTCGGTGATGTCGCTATCAGTGCGCTGTATAACGACCTGGTGGCCGATGAGCGCATTCGTAAAACCTATATCAACGCCCGCGATTTCTTCCAGACGCTGGCGGAGATCCAGTTTGAGTCCGGCTATCCGTACATCATGTATGAAGACACGGTGAACCGCGCCAACCCGATTGCTGGCCGCATTAACATGAGCAACCTGTGCTCGGAGATTTTGCAGGTCAACAGCGCGTCGGCCTACGATGAAAACCTGGACTACGTGGATATCGGCAAAGATATCTCCTGCAATCTCGGGTCGCTGAATATTGCCCACACCATGGATTCCCCGGATTTTGGCCGCACGGTTGAAACCGCCATTCGCGGGCTGACGGCGGTGTCGGACATGAGCCACATCCGCAGCGTGCCTTCTGTTGAAGCGGGAAATACCGCGTCGCACGCCATCGGTCTTGGGCAGATGAACCTGCACGGTTATCTGGCACGGGAAGGCATCGCCTATGGCAGCCCGGAAGGGCTGGATTTCACCAACCTCTATTTTTACACCGTCACCTGGCATGCGCTGCATACCTCAATGATGCTGGCGCGCGAGCGCAACCAGCGCTTCGCTGGTTTTGAGCAGTCGCGCTACGCCAGTGGCGAGTATTTCAGCCAGTATCTGGAAGGCGACTGGCAGCCAAAAACCGGGAAAGTACTCCAGCTGTTTGACCGTTCCGGGATCACTCTGCCCACACGCGCGATGTGGCAACAACTGCGTGATGACGTAATGCGGTACGGCATCTACAACCAGAACATGCAGGCGGTGCCACCGACCGGCTCGATCTCTTATATCAACCATGCCACGTCGAGTATTCACCCGATTGTGTCGAAAATAGAGATCCGCAAAGAGGGCAAAACCGGGCGCGTCTATTACCCTGCTCCGTTTATGACCAACGACAATCTGGCGCTATACCAGGACGCCTATGAAATCGGGCCGGAAAAGATTATCGACACCTACGCCGAGGCAACAAAACACGTGGACCAGGGGCTGTCGCTGACGCTCTTCTTCCCGGATACCGCCACCACCCGCGATATCAACAAGGCACAGATCTATGCCTGGAAGAAAGGCATCAAGACGCTGTACTACATTCGCCTGCGTCAGCTTGCGCTGGAAGGCACCGAAATCGAAGGCTGCGTATCCTGCGCGCTGTAAGGAGAAAGGATGAAACTATCACGCGTGAGTGCCGTTAACTGGAATAAAATTCAGGACGATAAAGATCTGGAGGTGTGGAACCGGCTCACCAGCAACTTCTGGCTGCCGGAAAAGGTGCCGCTCTCCAACGATATCCCGGCCTGGCAAACACTGAACCACGCCGAACAGCAGCTGACAATCCGCGTCTTTACCGGACTCACGTTGCTGGACACCATCCAGAACACCGTGGGCGCGCCTGCGCTGATGGCCGACGCGCTGACGCCACATGAAGAGGCGGTGATGTCGAACATCAGCTTTATGGAGGCGGTGCATGCTCGCTCCTACAGCTCGATTTTCTCCACGCTGTGCCAGACCAAAGATGTGGATGCGGCATACACCTGGAGCGAAGAGAGCGAGTCATTACAACGCAAGGCGAATCTGGTGCTGGCGTATTATCAGGCTGATGAGCCGCTGAAGAAGAAGATCGCCAGTGTGTTTCTGGAATCTTTTCTTTTCTATTCCGGCTTCTGGCTGCCGATGTACTGGTCCAGCCGGGGCAAGCTGACCAACACCGCTGATTTGATTCGCCTGATCATTCGCGATGAAGCGGTACATGGGTATTACATTGGCTATAAGTACCAGAAAGGACTGGAGAAAGTCAGCGAGCAAAAGCGCGAGGAACTCAAAGGCTTCGCGCTCGATTTACTGATGGATTTGTACGATAACGAGCTGAGCTATACCGAGGAACTGTATGCCGGAACCGGCTGGGAGGAAGACGTGAAAGCGTTCCTCTGCTACAACGCCAACAAAGCGCTGATGAATCTTGGTTACGACGCATTATTCCCGCCAGAGATGGCGGAAGTGAACCCGGCGATCCTGGCCGCGCTGTCACCCAATGCTGACGAAAACCACGATTTCTTTTCCGGATCGGGCTCCTCGTATGTAATGGGTAAAGCAGTAGAGACCGAAGATGAGGACTGGGATTTTTAATCACCACTAACGTTCGTTAATTTAATATAAACAGACATTTTTCTCCCCAGTATTTGCATAGCAACTACACTGTAATGTCCATGTCATATTCGCCTGAACAGGTCCAGTTCAGGCGAAATTCCCCGATGCTGCAACAAAAAGTTAAGAAAAACTCAAATCACGCTCAGCCCTTTGCTCATGGGAAATTCAGCCATTTCGCTTGCAGCAAAATTCATGCCATAAGCAAACCCAGGGTTGTCTCAGATTCTCAGTATGTTAGGGTTATGCCAGTTAACTATTTACCATGGTAATCATATCGACATAAACAAATAACAGGACACTCTCTATTGCATGGCAATTAAATTAGAAGTGAAAAATCTTTATAAAGTATTTGGCGAGCATCCACAGCGTGCTTTCAAATATATCGAAAAAGGACTTTCGAAAGAGCAAATTCTGGAAAAAACAGGGCTATCGCTTGGCGTTAAAGACGCCAGTCTGGCCATTGAAGAAGGCGAGATTTTCGTCATCATGGGGTTATCCGGCTCGGGTAAATCCACTATGGTTCGCCTTCTCAATCGCCTGATTGAACCCACCCGCGGACAGGTGCTGATTGACGGCGTAGATATCGCCAGAATATCAGACGCTGAGCTTCGCGAGGTGCGCAGAAAGAAGATTGCGATGGTATTCCAGTCCTTCGCGCTGATGCCACATATGACGGTACTGGATAATACCGCCTTTGGCATGGAACTGGCGGGTGTAACCGCCCATGAACGCCAGGAAAAAGCCCTTGATGCACTGCGTCAGGTAGGGCTGGAAAATTATGCTCATGCGTACCCGGATGAACTCTCCGGCGGTATGCGTCAGCGCGTGGGATTAGCCCGCGCATTAGCCATTAATCCAGACATATTATTAATGGATGAAGCCTTCTCAGCGCTCGATCCGTTAATTCGCACCGAGATGCAGGATGAGCTGGTAAAATTACAGGCCAAACATCAACGTACAATCGTCTTTATTTCCCACGATCTCGATGAAGCGATGCGTATTGGCGATCGTATTGCCATTATGCAAAATGGCGAAGTCGTACAGGTCGGCACGCCGGATGAAATTCTTAATAATCCGGCGAATGATTATGTGCGAACCTTCTTCCGCGGCGTGGATATTAGCCAGGTCTTTAGCGCCAAAGATATTGCCCGTCGTACACCGAATGGCATTATCCGTAAAACACCTGGATTCGGCCCACGCTCCGCACTGAAGCTGTTGCAGGATGAAGACCGGGAATACGGTTATCTGGTTGAACGCGGCAATAAATTTATCGGCGTTGTGTCCATCGACTCCCTGAAAACAGCCCTGAGCGAAAACCAGGGAATTGATGCGGCGTTAATCGACACTCCGCTTGCCGTCGATGCCGAAACACCACTCAGCGAGTTGCTCTCTCACGTCGGCCAGGCACCGTGTGCCGTGCCGGTTATTGGTGAAGAACAACAGTACGTCGGCATCATCTCAAAACGCATGTTGCTGCAGGCTTTAGATCGCGAGGGGGCAAACAATGGCTGATCAATCAAACCCGTGGGGCACCACTGAAGCAGCAGACAGCGCTGCACAATCTGCCGATGCGTGGGGTTCCACACCAGCACCTGCTGATGGTGGCGGCGCGGCAGACTGGCTCAATAGCGCGCCGGCACCGGCGCCAGAACACTTCAACATCATGGACCCGTTCCACAAGACGCTGATCCCGCTGGATAGCTGGGTGACGGAAGGGATCGACTGGGTGGTCACCCATTTCCGTCCGGTCTTCCAGGGGATCCGCGTCCCGATAGATTACATTCTCAACGGCTTCCAGCAGTTGATGCTGGGTATGCCCGCGCCGGTGGCGATTGTGCTGTTTTCCCTGATAGCCTGGCAGTTTGGTAGTGCTGGTATGGGGATCGCCACGCTGATCTCGTTGATTGCGATTGGCGCGATCGGTGCGTGGTCGCAGGCGATGATCACCCTGGCACTGGTGCTGACCGCCCTGCTCTTCTGTATTGTCATCGGTTTGCCGATGGGGATCTGGCTGGCGCGCAGTCCACGGGCGGCAAAGATCATTCGTCCACTGCTGGATGCGATGCAGACAACACCTGCGTTCGTCTACCTGGTGCCTATCGTGATGCTGTTCGGCATCGGTAACGTACCGGGCGTGGTGGTGACGATTATCTTCGCCCTGCCGCCGATTATTCGTCTGACCATTCTGGGGATTAATCAGGTTCCTGCCGACCTTATCGAAGCGTCACGCTCTTTCGGCGCCAGCCCGCGTCAGATGCTGTTTAAAGTACAGCTCCCGCTGGCGATGCCGACCATCATGGCGGGCGTAAACCAGACGCTGATGCTGGCCCTGTCGATGGTAGTGATCGCCTCAATGATCGCCGTTGGCGGTCTGGGGCAGATGGTCCTGCGCGGTATTGGCCGTCTCGATATGGGGCTGGCAACTGTCGGCGGTGTCGGGATTGTGATCCTCGCCATTATTCTTGACCGCCTGACGCAGGCTGTCGGTCGTGATTCACGCAGTCGCGGCAACCGTCGCTGGTATACCACCGGCCCCATCGGGTTACTCACCCGCCCATTCATAAAATAAGGAACAACGATGCGACATAGCGTACTTTTTGCCACAGCGTTTGCCACCCTTGTCTCCACCGGCACCTATGCGGCCGACCTGCCGGGCAAAGGCATTACCGTGCAACCGGTTCAGAGCACCATTTCGGAAGAGTCCTTCCAGACCCAGATTGTCAGCCGTGCGCTGGAGAAACTGGGCTATACGGTGAATACCGCCAGCGAAGTGGATTACAACGTTGGCTACACCTCGATCGCCTCCGGCGATGCCACCTTTACCGCCGTCAACTGGCAGCCACTGCATGACGATATGTATGCCGCCGCCGGGGGTGACAAGAAATTTTACCGCGAGGGCACCTTCGTGACCGGTGCGGCACAGGGTTATCTGATCGACAAGAAAACCGCCGATAAGTATCACATCACCAACATTGAACAGCTGAAAGATCCGAAGATCGCCAAACTGTTCGACACCAACGGTGACGGCAAAGCCGACATGATGGGCTGCTCACCGGGCTGGGGTTGTGAAGCGGTCATTAACCACCAGAACAAAGCCTATGATCTGGCAAAAACGGTCGATGTGAGCCACGGTAACTACTCGGCGATGATGGCCGACACTATTGCCCGTTTCAAAGAGGGTAAGCCGGTTATCTACTACACCTGGACCCCGTACTGGGTCAGTGACGTGCTGAAACCGGGTAAAGACGTGGTGTGGCTGCAGGTACCGTTCTCCTCCCTGCCGGGTGAGCAGAAAGATATCGACACTAAACTGCCGAACGGCATGAACTACGGCTTCCCGGTGAACACCATGCATATCGTTGCCAACAAAGCCTGGGCGGAGAAAAACCCGGCGGCAGCGAAGCTGTTCGCAGTGATGAAACTGCCGCTGGCCGACATCAACGCCCAGAATGCCATGATGCATGCAGGTAAATCGTCAGAGGCTGATATCAAAGGTCATGTGGACGGCTGGATCAAAGCCCACCAGCAGCAGTTCGACGGCTGGGTGAAAGAGGCGCTTGAGGCGCAGAAGTAATATTCCGAATTCCCTCTCCACCCGGAGAGGGAACCTAAACCGCACAATACAACACCCAACACTCCCCCAACTTTCACAATCATTGGGTATGATGGTTTCCGGAAAAATAATCACTCAACTAATGATTCCTGAAACCAATGACCAAAACAACTCAAGGGCTTAGCCCCGCACTCATCCTTTTAATGTCCGTGGCAACGGGTCTGGCTGTCGCCAGCAACTATTACGCACAACCTCTGCTTGATACCATCGCCCGTGCGTTCAATCTCTCTGCCAGCTCCGCAGGCTTTATCGTCACCGCTGCACAGCTCGGCTATGCCGCCGGGCTGCTATTCCTGGTACCGCTGGGGGATATGTTTGAGCGCCGGATGTTGATTGTCTCCATGACCCTGCTGGCCGCCGGTGGGATGCTAATCACCGCCAGTAGCCAGTCATTAACAATGATGATTATCGGCACCGCACTTACGGGGCTGTTTTCTGTCGTGGCACAAATTCTGGTCCCGCTCGCTGCTACTCTCGCCTCCCCCGAAAAGCGTGGCAAAGTGGTGGGCACCATCATGAGTGGCTTGCTGCTGGGGATTTTACTGGCACGTACCGTTGCAGGGTTGCTGGCAAGCCTCGGTGGCTGGCGCACTGTTTACTGGGTGGCGAGCGTATTAATGGTCGTGATGGCGCTGGCGCTGTGGCGCGGTCTGCCGAAGGTGAAGCAGGAGAACCACCTGAATTATCCGCAGCTTCTGGCCTCTGTTTTCAGTCTGTTTACGCAGGATAAACTCCTGCGCACTCGCGCCCTGCTGGGATGTTTCACCTTCGCCAATTTCAGTATTTTGTGGACGTCGATGGCCTTTCTGCTGGCCGCGCCACCGTTTAACTATTCTGAAGCGACGATTGGTCTGTTCGGTCTGGCTGGTGCCGCTGGCGCTCTGGGTGCGCGTCCCGCTGGCGGGCTCGCCGATAAGGGCAAATCCCATCTGACCACCTCCGCAGGACTGATTTTACTTCTGCTCTCCTGGGCGGCGATTTGGTATGGACACGTCTCGGTACTGGCGCTGATCGTCGGTATTCTGGTACTCGACCTCACCGTGCAGGGCGTTCACATCACCAATCAGACTGTGATTTATCGCGTTAAACCAGAGGCACGTAACCGCCTCACCGCCGGATACATGACCAGCTACTTTATTGGTGGCGCAGCAGGTTCATTAATTTCAGCCTCGGCATGGCAGCATGCAGGTTGGTCAGGCGTATGTGGAATTGGGGCAATCGTCGCCACGCTCAACCTGCTTGTATGGTGGCGCGGTTACCATCGTCAGGAAGCGATTAACTAAGTTTTACATTGCGTTGGGCCTCTTAGGGTGTAAAGAGGCCCTTCAGTCTGTTAATGTAAACGTAATCATTTATCCCAGAAATTTTAATGTGGGTGACATATTTACAATCGGCATGAATAGTTCAGACCCCCGTCCTCACATCCTCTCTTCAGCGGGTTCACACCCTACGCTTTCTGTGCTCACCGGGTCACGGACTTACCCGGCGCTTTCTGATGGTGACATAAATTTGGCGGATATAACCGCACAAATAATTCATTTACATTATTTGTCACTATCGTTACTATATCGGCTGTAATTAATGAGGTTATGCCCAAATGGATAGTTCGTTTACGCCCATTGAACAAATGCTTAAATTCCGCGCCAGTCGCCATGAGGACTTCCCGTATCAGGAAATCCTGCTGACTCGCCTGTGCATGCACATGCAGGGTAAGCTACTGGAAAACCGTAATAAAATGCTGAAAGCTCAAGGGATTAACGAGACGTTGTTTATGGCGTTGATTACGCTGGAGTCTCAGGAAAACCACAGTATTCAGCCTTCCGAGTTGAGCTGCGCACTGGGTTCCTCCCGTACCAATGCGACCCGTATTGCTGATGAGCTGGAAAAACGCGGCTGGATTGAGCGCCGTGAAAGCGACAACGATCGCCGCTGCCTGCATCTGCAACTGACCGATAAAGGTCACCAGTTCCTGCAAGAGGTGCTGCCACCTCAGCACAATTGCCTGCATAAACTCTGGTCTGCCCTCAGCACCACCGAGCGTGACCAGCTTGAGCACATCACTCGCAAGCTGCTCACCCGTCTGGACCAGATGGATGAAGACGGCGCTATTCTTGAGGCGCTGCGCTAACGCGACGACACGCTCGAACATCCAGATTTAAAAAAGAAAACTGACAGGCCAGCACGTCACACTGCTGGCCTTTCTGACAACAGGTCGGCTCAGCCGATGTGAAAATAAGAAGATCGTGGAGAACAACAATGAGCGCAAATGCGGAGAGCACTACCCCGCAGCAACCGGCCAATAAGAAAGGCAAACGTAAGAGCGCCCTTCTTCTGTTGACCTTGCTCTTTATCATTATTGCCGTGGCATATGGGATCTATTGGTTTTTAGTATTGCGTCATGCTGAAGAGACAGACGACGCCTACGTGGCAGGGAACCAGGTACAGATTATGGCGCAGGTGTCGGGCAGCGTGACGAAAGTCTGGGCTGATAACACCGACTATGTGCAAAAAGGCGATGTGTTGGTCACGCTGGATCCAACCGACGCTCAGCAGGCGTTTGAAAAAGCACAGACGGCACTGGCCTCCAGTGTCCGTCAGACTCGCCAGCTGATGATCAACAGCAAACAGCTTCAGGCCAACATTGACGTGCAGAAAACGGCACTGGCCCAGGCGCAGAGCGACCTGAACCGCCGTGTTCCGCTCGGTACTGCCAACCTGATTGGCCGTGAAGAGCTGCAACACGCACGCGATGCCGTTGCCAGTGCTCAGGCACAGCTGGATGTGGCTATTCAACAGTACAACGCCAACCAGGCGATGGTGCTGGGTACCCGCCTGGAAAACCAGCCTGCCGTTCAACAGGCAGCGACCGAAGTGCGTAACACATGGCTTGCCCTGCAGCGTACTAAAATCGTCAGCCCGATGACCGGCTATGTCTCCCGCCGTTCCGTACAGCCTGGGGCGCAGATTAGCCCGACCACACCGCTGATGGCCGTTGTTCCGGCAGACAATCTGTGGGTCGATGCCAACTTTAAAGAGACGCAGCTTGCCCATATGCGTATCGGCCAGGCGGCGACAGTTATCAGCGATATTTACGGCGATGACGTCAAGTACACAGGGAAAGTGGTGGGTCTGGATATGGGGACTGGCAGTGCCTTCTCCCTGCTACCAGCACAGAATGCCACCGGTAACTGGATCAAAGTGGTTCAGCGCTTGCCTGTGCGTATTGAGCTGGATCCAAAACAACTCGCAGATCACCCGCTGCGTATCGGCCTCTCAACGCTGGTTACGGTGGATACCGCCAACCGTGAAGGTCAAATCCTGGCAAGCCAGGTGCGTAGCAGCCCGGCTTATGAAAGTAACGCCCGTGAAATTAGCCTCGATCCGGTCAACAAGCTGATCGATGACATCGTGAAGGCAAACGCTGGTTAATCCGAAGGTGAGCGTTATGCAACAGCAAAAGCCGCAAAAACCGCTGGAAGGCGCGCAACTGATCATTATGACCATTGCGCTGTCGCTGGCGACATTCATGCAGGTGCTGGACTCCACCATCGCAAACGTGGCGATCCCGACTATCGCCGGTAACCTTGGCTCGTCACTGAGCCAGGGGACCTGGGTGATTACCTCGTTTGGGGTGGCAAACGCCATCTCAATCCCCATTACCGGCTGGCTGGCGAAGCGCGTCGGTGAAGTTAAGCTATTCCTGTGGTCGACAATCGCCTTTGTTCTCGCCTCCTGGGCGTGTGGCATGTCCACCAGCCTGACGATGCTGATTTTCTTCCGCGTCATTCAGGGGATTGTGGCCGGGCCGTTAATTCCCCTGTCACAGAGTTTACTGCTGAACAACTACCCACCCGCCAAACGCTCCATCGCGCTGGCGCTGTGGTCAATGACCGTGATCGTCGCGCCGATTTGCGGGCCGATCTTAGGCGGCTATATCAGCGACAACTATCACTGGGGCTGGATCTTCTTTATCAACGTACCGATTGGCGCCGTGGTGGTCATGATGACGTTGCAGTCGCTACGTGGCAGGGAAACGCGAACCGAACAGCGGCGTATTGACAGCGTCGGCCTGGCGTTATTGATCCTCGGCATCGGTAGCCTGCAGGTCATGCTCGACCAGGGCAAAGAGCTGGACTGGTTCAACTCCAGGGAGATCATCATCCTGACGATTGTCGCGGTGGTGTCGCTGAGCTTCCTGATTGTCTGGGAGTTAACCGACGATAACCCGATAGTCGACTTGTCGCTGTTTAAGTCGCGAAACTTCACCATAGGCTGTCTGTGTATTAGCCTCGCCTACATGCTCTACTTCGGCGCTATTGTTCTGCTGCCGCAGCTATTGCAGGAGGTATATGGCTACACCGCAACCTGGGCGGGTCTTGCCTCTGCGCCAGTTGGATTGATTCCGGTCCTGTTGTCGCCAATCATTGGCCGTTTCGCCCACAAGCTCGACATGCGCAGGCTGGTAACCTTCAGCTTCATCATGTACGCCGTGTGCTTCTACTGGCGCGCGTATACGTTCGAACCGGGAATGGACTTTGGCGCCTCTGCGTGGCCGCAGTTTATCCAGGGCTTTGCCGTGGCCTGTTTCTTTATGCCTCTGACCACCATCACGCTTTCCGGTTTACCGCCTGAGCGCATGGCGGCAGCATCGAGCTTGTCGAACTTTACACGTACGCTGGCAGGCTCCATCGGGACGTCGATCACCACGACGCTGTGGACTAACCGTGAGTCGATGCACCACGCTCAGCTCACTGAAGCGGTGAACCCGTTCAACCCTAATTCTCAGCAGATGTATGCCCAGCTTCAGGGAATGGGAATGACGGAACAGCAGGCATCCGGCTGGATCGCCCAGCAGATCACCAGCCAGGGGCTGATTATCTCCGCAAACGAGATTTTCTGGGTGTCGGCCGGGATCTTCCTCGTCCTGCTGGGTCTGGTGTGGTTTGCCCGTCCACCGTTTGGTGCCGGTGGTGGAGGCGGTGGCGCGCACTAAAGCGCGTTGTCCAAAACGCGACAGTCATTGTCAGTTTCGATAAAGCAGCGCTCCTGAAATCCATTCACGATAGTGAAAAGACAACAGGAGCGCATCATGCTGAATACACCCGCCGACAAATACCAGCCTTATCCAACCCTTTCACTGCCCGATCGTCGCTGGCCGGAGCAACATATTACTCGTGCGCCACGCTGGCTTTCCACCGATTTACGTGACGGTAACCAGGCCCTGGCCGAGCCCATGGATAGCCCCCGCAAGCTGCAATTCTGGGAATTGCTGCTGAACTGCGGGTTTAAAGAGATTGAAGTCGCCTTCCCTTCCGCCTCGCAGACGGATTTCAACTTTGTTCGCCAGTTGATTGAAGAGAACCGTATCCCGGATGACGTCACCATTCAGGTGTTAACCCAGGCACGGGAAGACCTGATCATCCGCACATTTGAATCGTTACGCGGCGCGAAACGGGCCACCGTCCATCTGTATAACGCGACCGCCCCGCTGTTCCGCCGCCTGGTGTTTGGTATGGAGAAAGCGCAAATCGTTGAGCTGGCAACACGCTCCACGCGGCTTATCCGCAAGCTCAGCGAAGAGAACCCGGAAACCCGCTGGCAGTACGAATACTCCCCGGAAACCTTCTGCTTTACCGAGCCGGAGTTTGCGCTGGAGATTTGTGAAGCCGTGGCAGAGATCTGGCAGCCCTGCAATGAGCGACCAATGGTGATCAACTTACCCGCGACTGTCGAAGTCAGCACGCCGAACGTCTATGCCGATCAGATTGAGTATTTCTGTCGCCACTTCAGCCGCCGCAGCGACGTCTGCATCAGCGTCCATCCGCATAACGACCGCGGTACGGGTGTCGCCAGCGCCGAGCTGGCCGTGATGGCCGGTGCCGACCGGGTAGAAGGGTGTCTGTTTGGCAACGGGGAACGTACGGGGAACGTCTGTCTGGTGACGCTGGCGATGAATCTCTACAGTCAGGGCGTTAGCCCGAATCTCGACTTTAGCGAGATGAATCGGGTGGTGGAAGTGGTCGAAACCTGCAACCAACTTCCGGTGCATCCGCGCCATCCATGGGCAGGACGACTGGCCTACACCGCCTTCTCTGGCTCACATCAGGACGCGATCAAAAAAGGCTTTGATGCCCGCAAGCCTAGCGAACGCTGGGAGATGCCTTATCTACCAGTGGACCCGCAGGATATCGGCTGCACCTACGAAGCGGTGATCCGTGTGAACAGCCAGTCCGGGAAAAGCGGCAGCGCGTGGCTTATTGAACAGAACCATGGTCTGAAATTACCCCGCGCGCTGCAGCAGGATTTCAGCCAGCACGTACAGCAGGAAACGGATCGCCACGGAAAAGAGATGACGCAAAATGCACTGTGGCAACTGTTCCGTACCCGTTATGGCCTGGTGGCAACGCCACAATTTGCCCTGCAATCGTACCGCAGCGACAGCCAGCAGGACGGTCAGTTGCGCTTAACGGCAAGCATCGCCACGCAGAGGGGAACACGCCAACTGGAGGGCCAGGGTAACGGTCTGCTCTCCGCCGCCGCTCAGGGCTTAAGCCGCTGGATCAACGCCCCGTTTGTAATTAAGGATTATCACGAGCATACGTTAGGCGAACGCAGCGACAGCCGCTCGGTGGCCTATATCCGCTGCCTGTTCCAGGACGGCACCAGCCGCTGGGGCGTGGGCATTGACAGCGACGTGGCGCGTGCGTCGCTTCAGGCGCTCTTTAACGCCGTCAGTCGTTTTTAAAGTAATCGCTGGGAGAGACGCCCATCACCCGACGAAACATCGCCGTAAAGGCACTGTGACTGCCGTAACCCAGCTCCAGTGCCACGCGTAGCACCGGCTGGCCCTGCGCCAGCCGCACTAACGCCTCCAGCAAGCGAGCCCTTCTCAGCCACTCAACGTAGCGTAATCCTGTCTGCTGCTGAAAATGCCGGTTCATCGTGCGCTCGCTCATTCCAAGCGAACCCGCGGCCTGAAGGCTGTTCCAGCGATCTCCTGGCGTCTGACGGATCTGCTGGCACAGGTGGCGTAACGGGACGCTCTCCGGCTCAGGCAGATGAAATGGCAGCACAGGCATGATGCGAATTTCATCCAGAATGAGCTCATACACGCGCTCATCACGACTCCCTGGTGAGTAAGATTCAGGCAGTGAGAGAGAGGCGAGGATCAGTTCGCGCAACAGTGGGGAGATCTGCACGATCTGGCACGCTGCGGGGAGATCGGCACGCGCCAGCGGATCGATAAACAGCGTGCGCGCTGCAACGTTACCGGTGATACGAAGCGAATGGCGCGTCCCCGCTGGCAGCCAGACACCGCGGCCAGGAGGAACCACCCAACAGCCGGATGCGGTATCAACCCGCACCACCCCGCTCAGAGTATGCAGCAGTTGCGCGCAGTCATGCTCATGCCAGGGCTCGCTGTCGCCATGAACATAATCATGGGCAAAAGGAACGAGTGGACGATGAGTAAAGGTGAATGTTGAAGTTGTGGTCATGGGGGGTTAAACAACCCTCACTCTCCCCTCTCCCAACGGGAGAGGGGAAAGGTGCACTAGATGTGCAGTTCCTGCAGTTTTTCTTTCGGCAGAGCCAGCTCTTCATTGCTGTTCACACGAACATCACGCTCGATGATGTGACGCGCAATTTCCTGTGCTTCTTCCAGAGAGTGCATCTGGTAAGTACCACACTGGTAAATGTTCAGCTCAGGGATTTGGTTCTGCTCTTTTACCTTCAGCACATCTTCCATGGCTGCTTTCCAGGCATCTGCGACGCGTTTCTCTTCAGGCTGACCAATCAGACTCATGTAGAAACCAGTACGGCAGCCCATCGGAGAGATATCAATGATCTCAACGCCGTTACCGTTCAGGTGGTCACGCATAAAACCAGCGAACAGATGCTCCAGAGTGTGAATACCTTTCTCTGGCATCACTTCTTTGTTTGGCACGCAGAAACGCAGATCGAATACGGTGATCGTGTCGCCGTGCGGAGTGTGCATGGTCTTCGCCACACGTACAGCAGGTGCTTCCATACGGGTATGGTCGACAGTAAAGCTATCTAATAACGGCATACGTCACCTCCGATAGTGATTTTTTTTAAAATAAACTGAACTCTTCTACAGAATGCGCGTCTGAGTATATGAAAGACGCGCATTTGTTATCATCATCCCTGAATTCAGAGATGTATATTTTGGCCACAGCGATGTGGCCTTTTTCTTTTCTGCTTAAGCCTGCTTCGCCAGAAACGCCTCAAACGACTCGGTATCCGCCGCTTCAACCTCTTTCTGACGCACAACGGACGCATCGCGTTCCGCAACAAAATCCGCTTCGCTCAGCACTTCTAACGGCTCCTGCATCAACATCTCACGGTATTCTGCTCCGAGTGAACGCCCCGTGCCACCAATACCTTGATCAATCATTGAACGCAGAATGCGTGCTGAGAACGTCAGTTCCGGATTATCAAAACATTCCACCAGTTGGTCGCAGATCTGTTGATATGCGTCGCCACCGTCGATGCTGTCCATTGTCCGGGCAACACGTTTAAGGTCACGGAACAGATCTTTACCGACTTTCGTCAGCGGGAACTGTGCTGTTTCGCAGCCAATGCCCAGCGTCAGACCCGGTTTACGGCCTTCCAGAATTACGCGGTTCCAGTTTGTACGGGTACAAAGCAGCTCGTCTGAACTCATTTCTGGCGCATCCGCCAGAACGCACCAGACCATAAACAGATCCAGGAAGCGAATTTGCTGCTCATCAACACCAATCGGTGAGAACGGGTTGATATCCAGCGAGCGCACTTCAATGTATTCGATCCCGCCGCGCTGCAGCGCATCCGACGGAGTTTCACCGCTGCGCGTCACGCGCTTAGGACGAATTGGCGCGTACAGTTCATTCTCAATCTGCAGCACATTGCTGTTGATTTGCAGACGCTTGCCGTCTTTCTCGAGGCCGATTTTCTCGTACTCTTCCGACGGGGTTTTGATCGCCCGCTTCAATCCTGCCACATATTCGTGCAATTCGTTAAACGTAATACCGAGATTGCTTTGCGATTTATTGGTATAGCCAAGATCGCTCAGGCGCAGGGAAGTCGCGTACGGCAGATAGTACATCCCGCACTCGGTTTTCTCGAACGGCAGCGTAGTCGGTTTTCCCTGCAGGAACGATGAGCAAATGGCAGGCGACGCACCAAACAGGTACGGAATCACCCAGCCGAAGCGATAATAGTTGCGGATCAGGCGGAAGTAGCCCGCAGAGATCGCGTCCTTATCCGTTTCATCACATTTCGCCTGCCAGAACGCCATAGGCAAAGAGAAGTTGTAATGCACACCAGAGATGGTCTGCATTAACGCGCCATAGCGGTTTTTCAGCCCCTCACGATAGAGCGTTTTGAGCCGGCCAATATTTGAGGTGCCGTATTGAGCCAGCTCGATCTCCTGACCTTGCTCGATATAACACGGCATGCTGAGGGGCCACATACGCTCATCGCCCAGGTTGCGCGCGGTATAGCGATGAATGTCGCGCAAGATCGCCAGCATATGATCAATATCACCCTCCACCGGAGTGATAAACTCCAGCAGCGCTTCAGCGAAATCGGTAGTGATCCATTTATGTGTCAGCGCCGAGCCTAACGCCTTCGGGTGACCCGTCGTCGCTAAACTGCCGTCCGCGTTAACGCGCAGCGTTTCACGCTCAAGACCACGCTGAATACCCTTCAATGCCTGAGGGTGGTTTTCCAGCCAGGCCAGCGCCTGAGATACGTCCGGGATCAAATTGACCTCCCGCCTGTCAAAGTAATGTTACTCAGCATAATTGTAATGGTTGACGATTGAAGGTCGCGTATTCATTCCACCAATTAGTGCCACCACGTCATACCCTGCAGAGTTGCCCATGCCACGAGGACATATCGCAACGCCTTGCCAAGGCACAAAAAAAAGAGCACCGGTCCCCAGGAGATGCGCATCCATCCCGCCAGCAGACACAGTAAATCACCTATTACAGGCATCCAGCTTAATAACAGCGTGGCAGCGCCATAGCGTTTTAGCCAGCCGACTGCCTTTTCCTGCCAGCGCGATTTTTCGCGCAGCGGAAAGAAACGCCCAAGAATAACGTTAGTCAGCCCTCCAAGGCTATTACCCATTGTTGCTATTAACACGAGCAACCAGGGCTGACTCACGCCGGACAACAGCATCGCCACCAGCACCACTTCCGAATTTCCCGGTAAGAGCGTAGCGCTTAAAAAACTGCTGGCGAATAATGAAGCAAGTGACAGTACGTCACTCACAGTAAGCGCACATCCACCGCGGCCATTCCAGCATCACGAGCGGCCTGAATACCGAAATCAGCATCTTCAAACACGACGCATTTTGCCGCCGGGACGCCCATTAATTCTGCGCAGAGCAGGAAGGTGTCCGGTGCGGGCTTGTGATTTTTAACATGATCGGCAGCAACAACGGCAGAAAAATAGTGGCGCAGGCCAAGATGATTGAGCAACGCCTCTGCAATCGCGCTTTCGCTGCCCGTCCCCACCGACATCGGGCGACGTCCGTGCCACGCTTTCACGACATCAATCAGCGGCAGCGGGCGTACAGTATCTAAAAGCATGGCTTTTACTGCATCGGTTTTTTCACGGGCGAGCAGGTGCGGGTCGAGATCAGCCTGATTCATTTCAATCACGGCCTGTGCAATACGCCAGGTTGGGGATCCGTTAAGGGCAATCATCGCCTGAAGGTCGAAACGCATACCGTAGCGGCCCAGGACGTCAGTCCAGGCTTGACGATGCGTAGGTTCGGTATCAAGGATGGTGCCATCCATATCGAAGATCAGACCGTCATACTGTGCGTACATCGTGCTCTCGCTAAACGATTAACAAAGCATTACTTTATCGTAAAAGGTGATTTTTGTCGCTGACTGAGAGTGTGATTGCTGACGGAACGTCGAAGGAATAAACAAAGAAGGAGAAGATGGTGCATCCGGGAGGATTCGAACCTCCGACCGCTCGGTTCGTAGCCGAGTACTCTATCCAGCTGAGCTACGGATGCATCGGGATTTACTACTGTACTGCTGATACTCGGTATCACTTCAGAAGCAATACAAAGTAAAAGATGGTGCATCCGGGAGGATTCGAACCTCCGACCGCTCGGTTCGTAGCCGAGTACTCTATCCAGCTGAGCTACGGATGCATCAGGGTACTGCTTTCAGAAATAGTAAATGGTGCATCCGGGAGGATTCGAACCTCCGACCGCTCGGTTCGTAGCCGAGTACTCTATCCAGCTGAGCTACGGATGCATCGGGATTTACTACTGTACTACTCGATATTCATATCACTTCGAAAGCAATATGAAGTAATAGATGGTGCATCCGGGAGGATTCGAACCTCCGACCGCTCGGTTCGTAGCCGAGTACTCTATCCAGCTGAGCTACGGATGCAAAATGGCGGTGAGGCGGGGATTCGAACCCCGGATGCAGCTTTTGACCGCATACTCCCTTAGCAGGGGAGCGCCTTCAGCCTCTCGGCCACCTCACCACACAACGCCTCTTTCGAGTGCTTTGAGTAACTCGTTAAGAGCTTCTCGTCGCTGCGTGGCGCATATATTACTTTCTGGGACTTATAAGTCAAACAATTTTCCAAAAGCTTTTATCGTTTGCACAAATCACACGCAATTCGCATGTAAAAGCCGCAAAGAGGGTGTTTTATAAGCGGATTTTGCAGGCATCTTCACAGAAAACCTATGCAGAAATGGCGGTGTCAGGACGAGTTAAGGGTAACGGAGTGGTTAAAAAGAGAGCGATTGAAATTAAACGGTAACTTTGGGCAGGAAAAATGACAGGAGGGTTGCGTCTCGCCCGACAGCGAGACGCGACAATATCAGTAACTGGACTGCTGGGATTTTTCAGCCTGGATACGCTGGTAGATCTCTTCACGGTGGACAGATACTTCTTTAGGAGCGTTAACACCAATACGTACCTGGTTACCCTTTACCCCTAAAACTGTCACGGTGACCTCATCCCCAATCATGAGGGTCTCACCAACTCGACGAGTCAGAATCAGCATTCTTTGCTCCTTGAAAGATTAAAAGAGTCGGGTCTCTTGTATCCCGGCATTATCCATCATATAACGCCAAAAAGTAAGCGATGACAAACACGTAAAGTGTAAGCAGTCACGGCATCACATTCTGTTAAACGTAAGTTTAGCCGATATACACAAACTCAACCTGACTTTATCGTTATCGATAGCACAGTGAACAAGACGCCATAACGTTACCGCTATGGCGTCTGCTTGTGCTTTGTAATTATTACAGTTTCGCGCTTACCCAGCTTTCAACGCTGGCCAAAGCTTGCGGAAGTGCCGCCGCATCCGTACCACCGGCTTGCGCCATGTCTGGACGACCACCACCCTTGCCGCCCACCTGCTGGGCAACCATACCAATCAGTTCCCCTGCTTTTACGCGGTCAGTCACATCCTTAGAGACCCCCGCAATCAGAGAAACCTTACCTTCTGCCACTGTCGCCAGCACGATAACGGTAGAACCAAGCTGGTTCTTGAGATCGTCGACCATAGTACGCAGCATCTTAGGCTCAACGCCCGCCAGATCGCTGACCAGCAGTTTGACGCCCTTAATCTCTACCGCTTTGCTGGAGAGGTTTGCACTCTCCTGCGCTGCCGCGTGTTCTTTCAGTTGCTGCAGCTCTTTTTCCAGCTGACGCGTACGATCCAGTGCAACGCGTACTTTCTCGCCCAGGTTCTGGCTATCGCCTTTCAGCAACTGCGCGATGTCATGCAGTTGATCGCTCTGCGCATGCAGGCTGGCAATCGCACCTTCACCGGTCACCGCTTCGATACGACGCACGCCTGCCGCCGTACCCGACTCGGAAACAATGCGGAACAGACCGATATCACCAGTGCGCGATGCGTGAGTACCACCGCACAGTTCAGTTGAGAAGTCGCCCATGCTCAGCACGCGAACACGGTCGTCATATTTCTCACCAAACAGCGCCATCGCACCTTTTTTCTTCGCCGCATCGAGATCCATGATATGGGTTTCGATTGGCAGGTTACGACGGATTTGCGCGTTCACCAGATCTTCCACCGCGCGGATTTCAGACGGTTTCATTGCTTCAAAATGCGAGAAGTCGAAACGCAGCACTTTGTCGTTAACCAGAGAACCTTTCTGTGCAACGTGGGTACCGAGTACGTCGCGCAGGGCAGCGTGCATCAGGTGGGTTGCAGAGTGGTTCAGACGAATGCGCGCGCGGCGAGCTTCATCAACGTTAGCCTGCACGCCCTCACCCACTTTCAGAGAACCGGAAACCAGTTTGCCCTGATGACCAATCGCCTGGCCGTATTTCTGGGTGTCGCTTACGCTGAAGCTGAAGCCATTGCCTTTCAGTTCGCCTTTATCGCCAACCTGACCACCGGATTCCGCGTAGAACGGCGTTTTGTCCAGAATCACAACCGCATCCTGACCGGCGCTGATGCTGTCTACGGCTTTACCGTCAACAAACAGGGCAGTCACTTTGCCGGTCAGCTCCAGTGCGTCATAACCTTTGAATTCAGACGCGCTATCAACGCGGATCATCGCGTTGTAGTCTGCACCGAAACCGCTGGACTCACGCGCACGACGACGCTGCTCTTCCATCGCGGCTTCGAAGCCCGCTTCGTCAACTTTGATGTTGCGTTCGCGGCAAACGTCCGCCGTCAGGTCAACCGGGAAGCCATAGGTGTCGTACAGGCGGAAAGCGGTTTCGCCATCCAGCGTGTCGCCCTTAAGTTTCGCCAGCTCTTCGTCCAGCAGCGCCAGACCGCGCTCCAGTGTACGCGCAAACTGCTCTTCTTCGGTTTTCAGAACCTGTTCTACCTGCGCCTGCTGGCGTTTCAGCTCATCACCGGCAGCACCCATCACGCCAATCAGTGGCCCAACGAGTTTATAGAAGAAGGTGTCCTTCGCGCCCAGCATGTTGCCGTGACGGATAGCACGACGAATGATACGACGCAGCACGTAGCCACGGTTTTCATTCGACGGGATAACGCCGTCGGCAATCAGGAACGCACAGGAACGAATATGGTCCGCGATAACGCGCAGGGATTTGTTGTTCAGGTCGGTCGCGCCGGTCACTTCCGCAACGGCTTTGATCAGGGTACTGAACAGGTCAATCTCGTAGTTGGAGTTAACGTGCTGCAGAACCGCAGCAATACGCTCCAGACCCATACCGGTATCAACGGAAGGCTTCGGCAGCGGCTCCATGGTACCGTCAGCCTGACGGTTGAACTGCATGAAGACGATGTTCCAGATCTCAATGTAGCGATCGCCATCTTCTTCCGGGCTGCCTGGAGGGCCACCCCAGATGTGGTCGCCATGATCGTAGAAGATCTCAGTGCACGGACCACAAGGACCGGTATCACCCATCTGCCAGAAGTTGTCGGACGCATAAGGTGCGCCTTTGTTATCGCCGATGCGAATAATACGTTCGCGCGGGATACCGACTTCTTTTTCCCAGATTTCGAAGGCTTCGTCATCGGTTTCATAGACGGTAACCCACAGACGCTCTTTCGGCAGGTTGAACCAGTTTTCACCGGTCAGCAGTTCCCACGCATATTGAATGGCATCGTGTTTGAAGTAGTCGCCGAAGCTGAAGTTACCCAGCATTTCGAAGAACGTATGGTGACGCGCGGTGTAACCGACGTTTTCCAGGTCGTTGTGTTTACCGCCCGCACGCACGCAACGCTGTGATGTTGTGGCGCGGGAATAATTACGCTTGTCGAGACCAAGGAACACATCCTTGAACTGGTTCATCCCGGCGTTGGTAAACAGTAAAGTCGGGTCGTTATTTGGTACCAGGGAGCTGCTGGCAACAACCTGGTGTCCCTTACTATGGAAAAAATCGAGAAACGCCTGACGGATCTCAGCGGTGCTCTTGCTCATAATTATCCTGAAATCAAGCTAACGAAATGTCGTAGCAAGCCTGTACCTGTAAACAGTTGGACAGACCAGCTACTGGAAAAAGTGGGAATAAGATAAGTTTTCTTTAGTGGGAAGTAAAATCCCGCATGCGTTCAATCGGCAAAATTACGCCAGATATCCTGAATATCTTCCATCAGGAAGCCGCGGTAGAGCAAAAAGCGCTGGATTTTCACTTTTTCTGAAAAATCACGCGGCAGGGGTTCACCGTACTTACGAATGGCCTGCTCTCTTGCCCGTTCGCACCAGTCAACGTCACATTCGCGCATCGCTTTTTCAATGGACTCGCGGGCAACCCCTTTCTGGTTCAGCTCCTGGCGGATGCGCGCGGGGCCGTATCCTTTGCGGCCACGGCTGGCGAGAAACCGGGAAGCGAAGCGCTCATCATCCAGATAGCGATGCTCGTAGCACCAGGCAATCACGCGGTCGTAATCTTCTGCTGAAGCATCAATCTCTTCCGGGCCATTTTTGCTCATTACGGGAGCCGACAGTTTTCGCCGCAACTCTTGTTCACTGTGGTCACGGACGGCAAGGATACGTACTGCCCGGTCCAGTAAGCGTGCGTACGCGGGTCGACGTGGAGTAGGTTCACTCATAAAAAACCTGCTGGTTCAGAAATGCAAAAAGGGCCGCATCAGCAGCCCTTCATTTTTATACGAAGAATTAAAAATCTTCGTTGGTTTCTTCAGCATCCGCGCTATCAACTGCGAAATCAGGTGTGGAGTCCTGGTTGTTCAGCAGAAGCTCACGCACTTTCTTCTCAATTTCTTTCGCCGCTGCCGGGTTCTCTTTCAGCCAGGAGATCGCATTTGCTTTACCCTGACCAATTTTGTCACCGTTGTAGCTATACCAGGCACCCGCTTTTTCAATCAGCTTCTCTTTCACGCCCAGGTCAACCAGCTCACCGAAGAAGTTAATCCCTTCGCCGTAGAGGATCTGGAATTCAGCCTGTTTAAACGGCGCAGCAATTTTGTTCTTCACAACCTTCACGCGGGTTTCGCTTCCGACGACGTTCTCACCCTCTTTTACCGCGCCAATACGGCGAATATCAAGACGGACAGACGCGTAGAATTTCAGCGCGTTACCACCAGTGGTGGTTTCCGGGTTACCGAACATTACGCCAATTTTCATACGGATCTGGTTGATGAAGATCAGCAGTGTGTTGGACTGTTTCAGGTTACCGGCCAGCTTACGCATTGCCTGGCTCATCATACGTGCCGCGAGGCCCATGTGAGAGTCACCGATTTCGCCTTCGATTTCAGCTTTTGGCGTCAGTGCGGCAACGGAGTCGACCACGATAACGTCAACAGCACCTGAACGCGCCAGCGCGTCACAAATTTCCAGCGCCTGTTCACCGGTGTCTGGCTGAGAACAAAGCAGGTTGTCGATATCAACGCCCAGTTTACGAGCATAAATAGGGTCCAGCGCGTGCTCGGCATCGATAAACGCACAGGTTTTACCTTCACGCTGTGCCGCAGCGATAACCTGCAGCGTCAGCGTCGTTTTACCTGAGGACTCTGGTCCGTAGATTTCTACGATACGGCCCATCGGCAGACCGCCAGCGCCCAGCGCGATATCCAGAGAAAGCGAACCAGTGGAGATGGTTTCCACGTCCATGGAACGGTCTTCACCCAGGCGCATGATGGAGCCTTTACCGAATTGCTTTTCGATCTGGCCCAGTGCTGCCGCCAACGCTTTCTGTTTGTTTTCGTCGATAGCCATTATTACTCCTGTCATGCCGGGAGAAGCGACTGTGCTTCACCGTGGATTTCTGTTCTGTTGGTGCAATTATACTGTATGGTCATACAGTATCAAGTGTTTTGTAGAAATTGTTGCCAGAGCGTTTTTAACGCGTATTCCGTTGCCTGACGGCGCACGCTTTCGCGATCGCCGCTAAAACACTCCCGGCGGGTGATCCCTTCACCTTTGGACGTGGCAAAACCAAACCAGACAGTGCCGACAGGCTTCACGTCGCTACCGCCGTCCGGGCCAGCGATGCCGCTGATTGAAATGGCATAATCCGCCCGCGCCTCTTTGAGCGCACCAATCGCCATCTCAATCACCACCGGTTCGCTGACCGCGCCATGCTGTTCCAGCGTAGATTCACGCACGCCAATCATTTGCGCTTTAGCCTCGTTACTGTAGGTCACAAAGCCACGTTCAAACCAGGCGGAACTGCCGGCGATATCGGTAATCACTTTCGCAACCCAGCCGCCAGTACAGGATTCTGCAGTGGTGATTGTCGCACCACGTTGCTTAAGCGCCAGCCCAACTATCTCGCTAAGCTGCATCAATTCATGGTCAGTCATTCTCGCTCCAGGCATCAGAAAAACGTGCAGCACAAGATAGCACTTTCTCGTCAGATATGGGGATGCGCTTCAGGTTTTACGAGAGGGCTTCAGAAAAAAGCCGATGCGGGCGCACCGGCCACTGGATAATGTTATTTCATGCTGTCGGCAAGGGTATTCACATTGTGGCGAAACGCCTTAACGTAGGTGTCTGCCACTCCACCTTTTGCCGACAGGGCTTCAGGGTAGAGTTCGCCCCCTGGCTGAGCGCCTGTGGCTGACGCAATCTGTTTAACCAGACGTGGGTCGAGCTGGTTTTCCATAAACCAGGTTTTCACGCCGTCCGCTTTAATCTGATTGATAATCTCAGCAACCTGCGCCGCACTGGCCTCGCTCTCTGACGAGAGCCCCTGTGGCGCCATAAACGTGACACCGTAGGCCCGGCCGAAATAACCGAAAGCGTCATGACTGGTCAGTACGTTACGCTTCGCCTGCGGGATCTGGCTAAAGCGGGTTTTGGCCCAGCTATCCAGTTGAGTCAGTTGCGCGATATACGGCTTCCCTGAGGCCTCCAGTGCTGCTTTGTCTTCTGGATCGGCTTTTACCAGCCCGTTGAGAATATTTTGTGCATACAGCGCCCCGTTAGCCGCGCTATTCCACGCATGCGGATCGGTCACGGTTTTGCCCTCTTCGTCAAGCGTATGGGTTTTCACCCCCGAAGAAGCCACTACCAGTTGGCCTTTGAATCCGGAGGCTTTCACCAGACGGTCGAGCCAACCCTCCAGCCCCAGCCCATTCACGACGACCACGTCAGCCTTGCTGAGCGCTGCGCTGTCTTTCGGTGAGGGTTCGAAGGTGTGCGGATCACCGTCCGGCCCGACCAGCGTCGTCACCTTCACATGATCGCCACCGACCTCCTGGGTGATATCCCCCAGAATTGAAAAACTCGTGACCACATTAAGTGTTTTCGCCATCACGCCGTGCGACATCATCCCCAGCGCGAGCGCCACTGCTAATCCTGTACGTTTCATCGTTTCCCCTTGCGTTAAAAAAACGCACGCAGACTGCCAGCGAGCTGGCTTCGCGTGCCAAATAAAATAGAAATAAAGAAAAGTGCGCTGGCGGTGAGCACAATAGACGGCCCCGCAGGCAGGCTCACAGCCCAGGAAAGGCTTAACCCGAACCATGCACAGAAAATGCCGCTCACCCCTGCCATCAGAAGTAATCCAGGTAGAGTGCGCACCCAGCATCGCGCGGCCACGGCGGGTAACATCATCAACCCGACGGCCATCAGCGTGCCAAGCACCTGAAAGCCCGCCACCAGGTTAAGCACCAGCAGCGCCAGAAACAGGCCATGCAACAGACCGGGTAACCAACGGGCATTCACCTGCAACCACGCCGTATCAAACGCCTCTGTCACCAGCCCGCGATAAAAAATAGCCAGTACGATTAACGTGAAGATACAAACCCCAGCCACAAACAGTGCGGCATCGTTGTCCACGGCGAGAATAGAGCCAAACAGCAGGTGCAGCAGATCAACATTCGACCCACGCAACGACACCAGCGTGACACCTAATGCCAGCGATCCCAGATAGAATCCGGCAAAACTGGCATCTTCTTTGAGAGGCGTGCGGCGACTGACCAGCCCGGCCACCAGTGCAACAGCAATCCCGGCGATAAAACCGCCGATACTCATCGCCAGCAACGACATTCCGCTGAGCAAATATCCCACGGCAACACCCGGCAAAATGGCGTGAGAAAGGGCATCACCCATCAGGCTCATCCTGCGTAGCTGAAGAAAAACCCCCAGCGCCGTGGTGCTGACCGACAGCGCCAGACAAACTACCAGTGCGCGACGCATAAAGCCGTACTCGATAAACGGCTGGAAAAAGAGTTGCCAAATCATGCCACCCTCACCCGCTCGGTTTTCCATTGGGGAATATCGGCATCCAGCCGTAATGTCTGCGGGAAGTGGCGCGAGACGCGTTCACTGTCGTGGAGTACCGCTAACAAGGTTTGTCCCTGCATATACATCTCCAGCATCAAATCCATCAACACGTTGCAGGTGGCTTCGTCGACGCCGGTAAAAGGCTCATCAAGCATCACCAGCGGTGCCTGTTGCACCAGTACACGGGCAAAAAGCATGCGTTGAAACTGGCCACCGGAGAGCTCATCAATGGTCGACAGCGCCATTGACTCCAGCCCTACACGCTCAATCGCACCGGCAATCCGCAAGCGTGTTTCACGACGAAAGCCGGATAAAAGCGAAATGCCCGGCCAGCACCCCATACTGACGACATCCTGCACGGTCAACGGAAATTGCGCCTCCAGCGCGTGGCGTTGTGCCAGCCAGCCAATCACCGGACGCTTTCCCTGCCAGCGCAAACTGCCGCCCACGGGAGCGATAAACCCTGCGAGCGTTTTCAGTAGCGTCGATTTCCCGCAGCCGTTGGCACCCACGATTGCGGTCATACTCCCGCGTTCAATGACGCCGGATAACGGCCGCGTGACAGGCTGGCGTTCATAACCTGCGGTCAGTTCATTCATTACGATCATGGCAATGCTACCGCCCAGCACACCGCCAGGCTGAGAAACACAATAATGGCCAGCGCCAGCAAAAGGCGAACCGGCGCAGAGAGCGAAAAAAGGGAAATTGACATCTCGACACCCACAATAATGTTATAACATAACAATAATGAAAGGTATTGGCGTTGTAAATGGCGTGTTTGAAAAGGGAGTGTGGCGAAATGTTTCTGCGAGAAATTGGAGGTTATCACAGCCCTCTCCCACAGGGAGAGGGCTGAATAAGACGAGTTACTGACTAAACGGCGACGCAGCAGGCACACGCGCCTGCGATACCGCCAGCCCCAGTTGCCACACGGCCATCGCATAGTGGGTACTGTGGTTATAGCGGGTGATGGTGTAGAAGTTTGGCAGACCGTACCAGTACTGATAACCGGTCCCGATATCCAGACGCAGCAGACTTGCCTGCTGCGCATTGCCCAGCGGTTGCGTTGGCGTCAGTCCTGCGGCTGCCAACTGCGAAATGCTGTAATTGGTTTTAAAACCGTTTTCCAGCCCCGGCGCCTGGCCGTTGGCCTGCACCGCAACCTGTCCGCCTGACACCCAGCCGTGCGCTTTGAAGTAGTTCGCCACGCTACCGATGGCATCCACCGGATCCCACAGGTTGATGTGACCATCGTCGTTAAAGTCGACGGCGTATTGTTTATAGGAGGAAGGCATAAACTGGCCATAACCCATCGCACCGGCAAACGAACCTTTCAGATCGAGCGGATCATCTTGCTCATTACGCGCCATCAGCAGGAAGGTTTCCAGCTCGGAAGAGAAATATTCGGCACGGCGCGGGTAGTTAAAGGACAGTGTCGCCAGCGCATCCAGGATGCGGGTTTTGCCCATCACGCGGCCCCAGCGGGTTTCCACGCCGATAATCCCGACGATAATTTCCGGTGGCACGCCATAGACCTGCCACGCACGGTTCAGCGCATCCTCATACTGATTCCAGAACACGACGCCATTCTGCACGTTGTCCGGGGTAATAAACTGTTTGCGGTAGCGCAACCATGCACCATTTGGCCCGCTCGGCACCTGGGCCGTCGGTGCCTGTCTGTCCATCAGGCGCAACACGTAATCCAGGCGCTTCGCCTGAGACAAAATTTCGTGCAGTTGTTGTCTGTCAAAGCCGTGTTTGCTCACCATTTTATCAATGAACTGCTCGGCCGCCGGGTTATTCGCGAAGTCGCCGCCCATCTGCATCATATTGTGCTGCGGCTCCAGCAGGAATCCTCCGGAAGGCGCACCTGCCGTTTGCTGAACGGCTTCGGTCTTAGGTTTGCTACTACAGGCAGACAGCAGAATAAGCGCAGGTAACAACGCTGCATAACGACGCTTGAACATGAGACATCCATTTAACGGGTTCGATAAGAACCCAGTATGGTAAAGCATCCACAACACCTCAAGGAAGCGGTACACGCAGCCCCCACCAAATCTTTACGCTCCCCAACGCAAACTCGCGCATTTTTCAACCAAAAATGCCTGTCCACACCCATTAACTTTCAAAATAACACATTTTTCTTTCATTGTGAGATCTAACTAACACTTTAAAACCTTTCAAAGTGATTATTATTAGTCTCCGTTATACAAACAAAGCCCTGAGGAGAGAAGAATGATAGAAACCATCACCAGCGGCGCCGAGTGGTTCATCGGGCTGTTTCAGAAAGGTGGAGAGGTGTTCACCGGCATGGTGACCGGGATCCTGCCCCTGCTGATCAGCCTGCTGGTCATCATGAACGCGCTGATTAACTTTATCGGCCAGCAACGCATTGAACGCTTTGCTCAGCGTTGTGCTGGCAACCCACTGTCCCGCTACCTGGTATTGCCCTGCATCGGTACCTTCGTTTTCTGCAACCCGATGACCTTAAGCCTCGGGCGTTTTATGCCAGAAAAGTACAAACCAAGTTACTACGCAGCGGCCTCCTACAGCTGTCATTCAATGAATGGCCTGTTCCCACACATCAACCCCGGCGAGCTGTTTGTCTACCTCGGGATCGCCAGCGGCCTTACCACTCTTGGCCTGCCGCTCGGACCACTTGCGGTGAGCTATCTGCTGGTCGGACTGGTTACCAACTTTTTCCGGGGCTGGGTGACGGACCTCACCACCGCCATTTTCGAGAAAAAAATGGGTATCCAGCTTGAGCAAAAAGTCCATCTTTCCGGAGGAGCGACAGCATGAACCGGATCCGCATTGAGAAAGGTACGGGCGGCTGGGGCGGCCCACTGGAGTTCGACGCCACAGAAGGCAAAAAGATCGTCTACATCACCGCAGGCACACGCCCGGCGATCGTTGACAAACTACGCGATCTGACCGGCTGGGAATCGGTCGATGGCTTTAAAGAGGGTGAGCCACCGGAAGCGGAAATCGGCGTGGCGGTAATCGACTGCGGCGGTACGCTGCGCTGCGGCATCTATCCGAAGCGTCGCATTCCGACAGTGAATATTCACTCCACCGGAAAGTCAGGCCCGTTGGCGCAGTACATCCTTGAAGACATCTATGTGTCGGGCGTGAAAGAGGACAACATCACTCTGGTGAGTGGCTCTTCGGCCCCGCAAAAAGCCACTCCACGTGATTACGACACCAGCAAAAAAATCACCGAGCAGAGCGATGGTCTGCTGGCAAAAGTCGGCATGGGCATGGGGTCTGCCGTGGCGGTGCTGTTCCAGTCCGGGCGCGACACTATTGATACCGTGCTGAAAACCATTCTGCCATTTATGGCATTCGTCTCAGCGCTGATCGGCATCATCATGGCTTCCGGTTTAGGTGACTGGATTGCCCACGGTCTCGCCCCACTTGCCAGCCATCCGCTTGGGTTGGTTACGCTGGCACTGATCTGCTCCTTCCCACTGCTGTCACCGTTTCTCGGCCCGGGCGCGGTCATTGCACAGGTGATCGGCGTGCTGATTGGTGTGCAGATAGGTCTGGGCAATATTCCCCCGCACCTGGCTCTGCCCGCCCTGTTTGCCATTAACGCTCAGGCGGCGTGCGACTTCATTCCCGTTGGGTTATCGCTGGCCGAAGCGCGCCAGGACACCGTACGCGTAGGCGTGCCATCGGTTCTGGTGGGGCGCTTCCTGACAGGCGCCCCCACGGTGCTGATTGCCTGGTTTGTCTCTGGCTTCATTTATCAATAAGAGGTTTCTTCGATGACCGTGATTTACCAAACCACCATTACCCGCATCGGCCAGAGCGCAGCAGAGGCCCTGAGCGACAAGATGCTGATTACCTTTCGCGAGGGCGCACCGGCGGATATCGAAGAGTTTTGCTTTATCCACTGCCACGGCGAACTAAAGGGTGAGCTCAAGGTGGGAAATCAACTGGAACTGTGTGACATGCACTATGCCGTTACCGCCGTCGGTGATGTGGCCGAACAAAACCTGCGCGAGCTGGGCCATATCACCCTGCGTTTTGACGGCCAGTCGCAGGCGGAATACCCCGGAACGGTTCACGTGGCGGGCCCGGTTCCGCAGGCTGTCATCCCAGGCTGCACATTAAAATTTTTCGAGTAATTAAGGAGAGACATATGAGTCAGGTTGCCGTTGTCATTGGCGGGGGACAAACGTTAGGTGAGTTCCTCTGTCATGGGCTTGCCGCAGAGGGTTACCGCGTGGCGGTAGTGGATATTCAGAGTGAAAAAGCCGCCCGCGTGGCGGACAGCATCAATGCCGAGTTTGGTGAAGGAATGGCATACGGGTTTGGTGCCGACGCGACCAGCGAACAGAGCGTGATGGCGCTTGCCCGTGGTGTGGACGAGATCTTTGGACGCACCGATCTGCTGGTCTACAGCGCGGGAATTGCGAAAGCAGCGTTTATCAGCGATTTCGCTCTGGGGGATTTTGATCGCTCACTGCAGGTGAATCTGGTGGGTTATTTCCTCTGCGCCCGCGAGTTTTCCCGCCTGATGATCCGCGACGGCATTCAGGGACGTATCATTCAGATCAACTCGAAATCGGGCAAAGTGGGCAGCAAACACAACTCCGGTTACAGCGCGGCGAAATTTGGTGGCGTCGGGTTGACGCAATCACTGGCGCTGGATCTGGCCGAATATGGCATTACCGTGCACTCGCTGATGCTCGGAAACCTGCTGAAATCGCCAATGTTCCAGTCCCTGCTGCCACAGTATGCCGCCAAGCTCGGCATCAAAACTGAAGAAGTGGAACAGTATTACATTGATAAAGTGCCGCTCAAACGCGGATGCGATTATCAGGACGTGCTGAACATGCTGCTGTTTTACGCCAGTTCGAAAGCCTCGTACTGCACCGGGCAGTCAATCAACGTCACCGGTGGGCAGGTGATGTTCTGATCGAGCAGGCTGATGCCCTCACCCTAACCCTCTCCCACCGGGAGAGGGGACACAACAAGGAGCCGATATGGTCACAGCACTCATCACCGTCGCCGCCCTAGCCTGGCTCTGCCAGATGGCTTTCGGCGGCTGGCAAATCCATCAGTTTAACCGTGCGTTTGATGCGTTGTGTCAGAAAGGCCGCGTGGGCGTCGGGCGTTCTGGTGGACGTTTCAAACCACGCGTGGTGGTTGCCGTTGCGCTGGATAAAGATGACAAGGTCTGCGATTCCCTCATCATGCGCGGCATGACCGTCTTCGCCCGTCCGGCGAAAATCCAGGCGATTAACGGTCTGTCGTTGCAGGAATTGCAGCCTGATGTGATCTTTCCCCATGATCCACTCTGTCAGAATGCACTATCATTAGCGCTTAATCTGAAACATGGATAATTTCGTTGTGAAAGCTATAGACTTGCGAAATTATCATTTCGCAACCTAAGGAACGAAGTGCCTATGAAACCACGTCAGCGGCAGGCGGCTATTCTCGAGCATCTGCAGAAGCAGGGAAAATGCTCGGTAGACGATCTGGCCCACTACTTTGACACTACCGGCACGACAATACGTAAGGATCTGGTATTGCTCGAAAACTCTGGTGCCGTCATTCGAACTTACGGCGGTGTGGTGCTCAATAAGGACGAAACCGACCCGCCTATCGATCACAAAACGCTGATCAACACCCACCAGAAGGCGCTGATCGCCGAAGCGGCGGTGAAATTTATCCACGATGGCGACTCCATCATTCTTGATGCAGGCAGTACCGTCCTGCAGATGATCCCGCTGCTCAGCCGCTTTAACAACATCACGGTGATGACCAACAGCCTGCACATCGTCAACGCTCTCTCTGAATTCGACAGCGAGCAAACCATTCTGATGCCGGGCGGTACCTTCCGTAAGAAATCTGCGTCGTTCCACGGCCAGCTGGCCGAGAACGCCTTCGACCACTTCAGCTTTGATAAACTCTTTATGGGCACCGACGGCATTGACCTGAACGCGGGGGTGACCACCTTTAACGAAGTGTTCAGCGTCAGCAAGGCCATGTGTAACGCCGCGCGGGAAGTGATTCTGATGGCAGACTCATCGAAGTTTGGCCGTAAAAGCCCCAATATCGTTTGCAGCCTGGAAAGCGTCGACAAACTGATTACCGACGCAGGTATCGACCCGGCGTTCAAAAAAGCGCTGGAAGAGAAAGGCATCGATGTGATCGTAACCGGAGAGAAAGATGAGTGATTTTCTGTTAAACGCGGGTCGCCAGACCCTGATGCTGGAACTACAGGAAGCCAGCCGCCTGCCGGAGCGGTTGGGCGAGGATTTTGTTCGCGCGGCCAACACCATTATTCAGTGCGAAGGTAAGGTGATTGTCTCCGGGATCGGCAAGTCGGGTCACATCGGTAAGAAAATTGCTGCGACGCTTGCCAGCACCGGTACTCCGGCCTTTTTTGTTCATCCGGCAGAAGCACTGCACGGCGATCTGGGGATGATCGAAAGCCGCGATGTGATGCTGTTTATCTCCTATTCCGGTTCGGCCAAAGAGCTGGATCTCATCATTCCGCGTCTGCAGGAAAAGTCGGTCGCTCTGCTGGCGATGACCGGGAAATCCCGCTCGCCGCTGGCGCTGGCCGCCAAAGCCACGCTGGACATTTCCGTTGAGCGCGAAGCCTGCCCGATGCACCTCGCTCCCACCTCCAGCACCGTTAACACGCTGATGATGGGCGACGCGCTGGCGATGGCGGTGATGCAGGCGCGCGGCTTTAACGAAGAAGATTTCGCCCGTTCGCATCCGGCGGGAGCACTTGGGGCACGCCTGCTCAATAAGGTTCATCACCTGATGCGCACCGACGATGCCATTCCGCAGGTCAAACTTGATACCAGCGTGATGGACGCGATGCTGGAACTCAGCCGTACCGGGCTGGGACTGGTCGCGGTGTGTGACAGCAACAGCTTTGTTAAAGGTGTATTTACCGACGGCGATCTGCGTCGCTGGCTGGTCGGCGGCGGCAAGCTGGAATCACAGGTTTCAGAAGCAATGACCCAGGGCGGGCTGACGTTGAACGCCGACAGCCGCGCCATTGAGGCCAAAGAGGTGCTGATGAAACGCAAAATCACCGCCGCGCCGGTGGTGGATGACACTGGCAAGCTGTGCGGCGCCATCAACCTGCAGGATTTCTACCAGGCCGGGATTATCTAACCCTTCAGTCCGAGACGTTTCGCCAGCCGGTGCAGGTTGGCGAATTTCAAAAGTCTAAACGCTTTTTTTTACGCAATTTATTCATAAAATAAATACAAATCAGATAAATCATCGCTATCAATCCTTTATTTATTATTTCCACCAATACTTAAAACCTGAACACCTGAAAAACATTGCCCTGTTTTATTCCCTAATAACAATCTACTCTGAACACACATTAACGCGAAAGGGGTATTTCATGGCACATTTCACCGAAGTGCTTAACTATCTCGCTCACTATTTTAAGCAGGTCAGAAAAGCAGAGCACATTTTATTTCGCTGGCTATGGCTGAGTCCTGAAGCTCGTATTGAGCGCCTGCGGGAGCTGATGATGCCGGTAAGCAAACGTGATAACTGAAGGTCTGGCGGCGCTTCTCCTTCAGCAAATGTATGAAGCGCCACCAGCAAAAACCGGAACAAAAAATAGAATGCATCATTGTTTATTTCAGGAATGACTCACCTGAGAAATATAATAAGAATTAATTTATGTCGCATCACATTTTTATCTTCCCTGCTTCCACATTAAAATAAAAGCTATTATTTTCCGATGTGATTTAAGTCTTTTTGGAATCCTATCTCATAAATGCATCTTCGCCATCTACTTTGTAGTATTCACGTTCGCGATTCGCTTATTCAAGCTGAAAACGCCGGGTCGCGAAGACGACGACATGGTAACGGGTGATTCTGGGCCCACAGGCCGAAAACATCGTGCTGAAGATCCGGGCGCAGATCGAAGCCTGACGCTGCACAATCCTGTTCCCTCTCTCACCAGAGAGGGAATAAAACAGGAACACTTTATATATCCCACCCTTATTTATTCCGCAAAACACCCTACACTCTCACCATTCTCCTTTTGTTACCGGTATGCCGCCATGCGTCAGCTTCAGAAAATCCGACAGTATCAACGGCTTTATCAGCACTACGGCACAGAGCCAAAGCCCACGACCATCGCGGAAGTGGCCGGGGTCGCGTTGTGCAGTGAGCGCCATGCACGCACATTGCTGCGCCAGCTCACCAGGAGCGGATGGTTAAGCTGGAGCGCACAACCGGGGCGCGGGCACCGCGCCACCCTGCACTGCCTGGCAACCACCAGCGAACTCAGCGCACCGCTGATGCATGCCTGCCTGGAAAAAGGGGACTACCAGAGCGCGCTGCAGCTGGCCGATGGCGACCCGGCCAGCCTGCATCACATCATCACGCCGTTTTTAGGCGGAAAATGGCTTAAGCACCAGCCGACGCTGCGCATTCCGTGGTATCGCCCGCTCACGTCGCTGCATCCCGCCCTGCAACGTCGCCGCGCCGAGCAGCATATTATCTGCGCGGTTCACGCGGGGCTGACCCGCTACACCCCCGGCCACCCGCAGCCGGTGGCTGATTTAGCCCACCACTGGGATGCCTCTGAGGACAAACGTCGCTGGCGCTTTTACCTGCGCAGCGGTGCGCACTGGCACAATGGACAGGCGATCAGCGATGAAGATATTCTCGGCGCACTGCACCAGCTGTTGGCCGATCCCGCACGCAATTCGGGGCTCACCCACGTGAGCAAGGTGGTGCTTGTCGCGCCGTGGTGTCTGGAGATCACACTAAATGCGCCAGATGCCATGCTAACGCATCGTCTCGCACATCATGTTTGTCGTTTGCCGCATCCGCAACAACCGAATGTGGGTGCAGGCCCCTTTGCGATTGCTCATCATCACTCGCATTACCTGCGCCTTGAGCGTCAGCCGTGGTACTTTGCGACACATCCCCTGCTGCATGCGATTGAGTTCTGGCGAACCCGCGCCGGAACAGAAAAACCGGCATGGATAACCGTTGGCAAAGGAGAAAACGCCCAGGAGTCCATCACCACCACCAGCGGTGGGTTTTCCTGGCTGATGGTGAATGCCCGGTTACCAAAAACGCTGGCCGCCTGGTTACGCCAGGAAATCCAGCATCTTAACCAGCAGTTCATCCGCCGGGATGATGTTGAAACCCGCACGGAAATACTGCCCGGGATCACGACCCCCGCATATCCTGAAGCGGCTGACGTGACGCTTCCACCTGCCCTTTCACTGGTCTGCTATCACACGCCGGTACTGTGCGATCTTGCCAGCATGCTGCAAACGCGCCTGAAAAAGCGTGGCTGTGACGTCACGGTTCACTGGAAAGATCGCGAAGAGTGGCATGCGCCTGACGCACTGGCGCAAGCGGATATCTTACTGGGGGATTATCTTGCCGGTGAAGTACCGGTCTTTGCACTGGCAGAGTGGTTTACTGAAGAGCCCGCGTGGATCACCGCGCTGGGTGAGAGCGCATGGCAAAACGCAAAGCAGACGCTGATGGCGTATTGCGAAAGCGAGGAAATGCTGAGAACACACTTGCCCGCCTTCTTTCATCGCCTGCTAAAAAGCGGCGCCTGCACGCCGCTGTTCCACTACCGCTATCGCCTCAACACCCTGGAAAACGTGCAGGACATAGCGCTGACCGCCAGCGGCTGGCTTGATTTCACCCGCGCCTGGCTGCCGTCGGCTCAGGAGCGCACGACCAGCGCGTCGTAGCCGCGCCAGCGGTAGTTGACCATGGAGATCAGCCAGCAGGCGACAAACAGCCCGACCACCACAAATCCGGCGTTGCCCAGATTGTCGTTTACCGCGCCAATCACATCCCAGACGCCGCCGCTGAGGGCGAATTTATCCATCAGCAAACCCAGCGCTTCCAGCCCACCAATAAACAGCGCCACCACCACAGATGTCCCGGTAATGGTCATGTTGTAGTAGAGCTTACGTTGCGGTTTGTTAAACGCCCATCCGTAAGCACCAACCATCAACAAATTGTCGAGAGTATCGACCAGCGCCATGCCGCTGGCAAAGAGCGCGGGGAAGATCATGATTGACCACACGGACATGCCATGAGATGCGCTGGCGGCAGAGATCCCCAACACGCCAATCTCGGTGGCAGTATCAAACCCCAGACCAAACAGGAAACCGACCAGGTACATCTGCCAGCTTTTGCTGACGAGGCGGAAGGTTGCGCCAAATAACCAGTTCATGACGCCGCCCTGTGCAGGTAGCTCCACGTCACTGGTTGTCGCGCGCCCCTTTTTCAGCGCCTGAAAACTGCGCCAGACGCCGCGTAAAATCACCATATTGACCAGCGCCATCGCCAGCAGGAAAGTCGCGGAAACGGCTGTTCCAATCAGACTCCCTGTCTCGTGAAACCATGCCATATTCTTCTGAAACGCCGTAGCGGTGGCAGCAATGGCAATGGAGGCCAGCACCACGATGGTGGAATGTCCCAGCGAGAACCAGGCCCCTACGCCGGATGGGCGTTTGCCCTGCTGCATCATCTTACGCGTGACAGTATCAATAGCCGCAATGTGGTCGGCATCCACCGCATGGCGAAGTCCGTAACACCAGGCAAGCAGGCTTGCCGCCATCAACGCAGTGCTGCCACTGAAGGTTTGCCATGCCCATCCCCAGGCCAGCAGGTTTGCCATTACCAGAGCCAGAAGCAGAAGCGCGGCGCGAGGTTCATTGCGTAAGAGTCGTAACATTTTAAGTCCTTTGTGAACATGACCGGGCGGCGGCGACTACCGCCTGCCCGAAGGAGATCGCTCCGTCACCTGCGGGCAGGCGCGAAGGAAAAAGAAGCGTAAAGTCAGAAAGATAATGACGCAGACGCGCACGCAGCAGGCGGTTGTGTAACACCCCACCGCTGAAGCACACCGTGGAAAGTGATAAACGCGTGGCATGCACTGTGACTAATTGCGCCAACCCTTTTGCCAGCGCATCGTGAAACGCCCATGCGCGCGCGCAGGGCTCCGCCTGCCAGTTCAGCCATTGCTGCCAGAAGAGGGAGAGATTATCCACCGACAGTGTGACCGGGTGCACTACGCCGTCACACTGCGAAGCCAGTGCTTCCAGGCGGCAAGCCGCTTCACTTTCGTAGCGTTGCGTTTCTATGCCCAGCGCGCAGGCGATTGCATCGAAAAGCCTTCCGCATGACGAGGCCAGCGGCGCATTGACGCCACGCCCGATTGCTGTCGCCAGCAACGGCCAGTTTTGGCGCTGTACCGCCCGCGTTTCCGGGTAGTGCTGCCAGTCAGGCACAAACGCCAGACAGTGGGCCAGCAGATTTCGCCACGGTTGCAGGGCTGCGAGATCGCCTCCCGGTAGCGCAACGGCAGGCAACCCGCCGAGATGCTCGCAGTCGCAGTAGTTCACCCGCAGACATTCCCCACCCCACAGCGCACCGTTCTCGCCCATGCCGATCCCATCCAGCGTCAACGCGATAACATCGCCACCGTCGAGCGGCCAGCCGTTTTCAGCCAGGCACGCCGCCGCGTGTGCGTGATGGTGCAACACAGTGTCGACCGGCAACGCCTGCTCGTGTGCCCATTGTCGGGTGTGGTAACCCGGATGGACATCGCACACCACACGCTCCGGTTGAAAGGTGTAGATCTGCTGCATCACCGCCAGTGCCGAACGCCACTGGGCTTCGACACCCTCGTCACTGAGATCGCCAAAATGCTGGCTCAGTACGGCCTGGTTCCCGCGCACCAGACAGAAAGTATTTTTCATCTCGCTACCTGTACATAACATGGCGGGGATATTGCGAAAACCTGCAGGCAACGTGATGGCATCCGGTACAAACCCGCGTGCACGGCGCAGCATTGTCCCGTCCTGAAGCAAGACCGAATCATCCATCCGCTGCACAATGTCGCGGTTGTGGAGCAGAAAACCGTCAGCAATCTCCCCAAGCTCGTACAGCGCCTGCTGATTACTGATAGCGGGCGGTTTGCCGCTGAGGTTGCCGGAGGTCATCACCAGCGGACGCTGACAGTCGAGCATGAGCAAATGTTGCAGCGGGTTTGCGGGCAGCATGATGCCTACCGAGTCCAGGCCAGGCGCTATCTCGTCGGGCAACACGGGCAGCCACACCTTTGGCGTGAGCACAATGGGGGCTGCGGGTGAGCATAACAGCGCCTGAATCGCCGTCGGCAGCGCTTTCGCCTGCGGGATCATCACGGCCAGCGGCTTCGCAGGACGCTGTTTGCGTGATCGAAGTAACGCGACCGCCTGCGGATTGAGCGCATCACAGGCGAGGTGAAAACCCCCTAACCCTTTGATGGCAACAATGCCGCCGTTTTTCAGCATCTCTACCGCTGCGCTTAACGCAGACTCGCGGGTAGTAATGATGTCTCCCGCACGCCATTCCAGCTCCGGCCCGCAGTCCGGACAGGCGACGGGTTGCGCATGAAAACGGCGGTCTGCGGGGTTGCGATACTCCGTTTCACACGGCTCGCACAGCGGGAATGTCGCCATCGACGTGGACGGGCGGTCATAAGGCATAGCGCGAATGATGGTAAAACGCGGACCACAGTGGGTGCAGTTGATAAACGGATAGCGATAACGGCGTTCACGGGGATCGCGCATCTCAGCCAGGCACGCCGGACAAGTGGCGGCATCCGGCACAATATGGGTGTCCATCGTCCCACCCGCGCTGTGACGGATAGTAAATTTTTCCGGCACACGCCTCCAGGTGAAGGGCTGTGTGTCGATCGCGTCGATACGCGCCAGTGGCGGGCAGTCCTGGCGCAGTCTCGCGGTAAAGGCCCCCCCATTACCCGCGAGCCGCACCAGCACGCCCTCTCCGTCATTGCAGACGTCACCGGTCAACTGAAGCGACTGCGCCAGTTGCCAGACGAAGGGACGAAATCCCACGCCCTGCACTTTGCCACGCACGCGCAACTGTACGCCGTTACTGCACATGACGGATCAGAACAGCAGAGATGAAGAGGTATCGAACACCGCACGACGGCGTTTTTCCGCACTCATCTGTTCGAGCTTTTCGCGATCAACACACACCAGGGCGTGTGTCGGGCAGGCTTCCATGCAGGCCGGGCCCGCTTCACGGTGGTAGCAGAGGTCACACTTGTTGGCTTCGGCTTTGTCCGTGCGCACATTCAGCCCCATACCGCTGTTACGCACAACCGGACGGACAACCACTTCCATCGCGCCATACGGGCAGGCAACCACGCAGGTTTTACAGCCGATGCAGCGCTCCTGCATGACGTGCACAAACCCTTTTTCGCGTTTAATCGCCCCGTTCGGACAGACATTCGCGCACGGTGCATCTTCGCACTGACGACAGATGGCGGCGGTGGAAATATTCACGCCTTTAATGACATGGATGCGCGGCAAAAATGTGTCAGGGGTAAGCGACGCGCAATCTTGCTCTGCCTGATGGGAAACCACGCACGCCACTTCACAGGTACGGCAACCAATGCACTTACTGGCATCGGCCATAATAAAACGGTTCATCTGCTTCTCCAGCATTACTGTTATGCGCGGAGATATTCATAAACCGTGCCAATTATTATCGCATTGATTTTAAATGAATTTAAAAATGACACTGGCACTGTCATCGTCACTTCTGACGATGACAGCTGTCGACATCAACGGTGAGGGCCGTCAATGACGGAGTCGCGCAGGACAAGCTCACCGGAGAACGTTTGCTGATATTTAAACTCACCGCCGTCGAGCATAAAGATCAGGCGGCTGATGGTTTCTTTGATCATCTCCGTCACCGGGATGCGAACGCTGGAAAGCGACGGTACGATATAAGGCGCGATGGCCACGTCGTCAAAACCGATCACCGATACCGCGTCCGGGGTGGCCACGCCGCTGTCGTGCAGTTGCTTCATGGCACCGATTGCCATATCGTCATTACTCGCCACCAGCGCCGTAAAACGTTCGCCGCGAGCAAGCAGTTCGGACACCGCCGCCGCGCCGCTCGCGGGGTTCCACTTACCCTGCGCAATCAGTCCTTCGTGGAGCGGAATACCGTGCTGAACCAGTGCGTCCTTATAGCCGGAGAGACGTTCAACCCCGGTGGGTGAATCCAGCGAACCCGTGATAAATGCAATCTCTCTGTGCCCTTTCTCAATTAGCTGCGACACCGCCTCCTGACAGGAGGCTTTATGATCGGACCAGACACTGTGGCTGCTGTTTTTCCGCAAGCGACGGTTGAGCACCATAATCGGTTGCTCACACTTCTCGACGATCTCATCCATCTCATCCACGCTCAGGAAACGCGGATAGATAATCACCGCATCGCAACGCATATCGAGTAAATACTGGATCGCCTCACGCTCTTCATCGGCGCTATGCTTGCCATCAGCCAGGATCAGCTGCCGCCCTTTTTCTTCTGTCATCCGCGCGGCGTTAAACAGCAGTTCGCTAAAGTAGACGCCGTGATACAGGGTATTTGTCACCACCAACCCCAGCGTCTGGGTGCGTTTGGTCGCCAGGTTGCGCGCCAGTAAATTCGGGCGATAGCCGCTCTCTTCAATGGCCTGAAACACCCGGTCTTTGGTCTCCTGGCTGACATAGCCATTTCCCGACAGCACCCGGGATACCGTTGCTTTCGAAACGCCTGCCCGCTTCGCCACTTCAAGCATCGTGGTCATCTTGTTATTCCGTCTGAAACTGATGGAGCGCAGTGTACTGCACTGCAGAAAAATTGTCGCAGCGGTGAAATCACGCTTTTCGCACCGCTCGGTGATCATTATCACGAAATGAAAAAATGGTCAGAATGTGATCTTGTTTCATTCAAAGAAACTCATGATGATTATGTGGAACCGGTTTCCTACATTTCTCACAACGATAACAGGATCTCATCCGATGGCCAAAAATTACGCTGCGCTGGCGAATGATGTCGTCAGCGCGCTGGGCGGCAAAGAGAACATCGTCGCCGTCACCCACTGTATGACGCGTCTGCGCTTCGTCCTGAAAGACGAAAGCCTCACCGACGCTGCGCGTCTGAAAAGCATTAGCGGCGTGCTCGGCGTAGTGCGCAACGACAACCAGTGTCAGGTGATCATTGGCAACACTGTTTCTCAGGCCTACCGCGAGGTAGTCAGCCTGCTGCCAACCGACCTGCAACCTGCATTACCGGAAGGTCCGCAGAAATTGACATTGCGCCGCATTGGGGCCGGGATCCTCGATGCACTCATCGGCACCATGTCGCCGCTGATCCCGGCGATCATCGGTGGCTCGATGGTTAAACTGTTGGCGATGATCCTTGAGATGACCGGCGTGCTGCCAAAAGGCGCGCCGACACTGACCATTCTGACCGTCATCGGCGACGGCGCCTTCTTCTTCCTGCCGCTGATGGTGGCGGCCTCGGCAGCGGTGAAATTCAAAACTAACATGTCACTGGCGATTGCCATCGCGGGCGTGCTGGTGCATCCGAGCTTTATCGAGTTGATGGCGAAAGCCGCGCAGGGCGAGCACGTTGAGTTCGCCTTTATTCCGGTGACGGCGGTGAAATACACCTACACCGTGATCCCAGCGCTGGTGATGACCTGGTGCCTGTCGTACATCGAACGCTGGGTTGATCGCATTACTCCGGCGGTGACCAAAAACTTCCTCAAACCGATGCTGATCGTGCTGATTGCCGCCCCGCTCGCCATTGTGCTGATTGGGCCGCTGGGGATCTGGATCGGTAGCGCCATCTCCGCGCTGGTTTACACCATTCACGGTTATCTGGGCTGGCTCTCCGTGGCGATCATGGGAGCACTCTGGCCGCTGCTGGTGATGACCGGGATGCACCGCGTCTTTACGCCAACCATCATCCAGACCATTGCCGAAACGGGCAAAGAAGGGATGGTCATGCCGTCGGAAATCGGCGCCAACCTCTCCCTTGGCGGTTCGTCTCTGGCGGTAGCCTGGAAAACCAAAAACCCGGAACTGCGCCAGACGGCGTTAGCGGCGGCAGCCTCTGCCATCATGGCGGGGATCTCTGAACCCGCGCTGTACGGTGTAGCAGTACGACTGAAACGTCCGCTGATTGCGAGCCTGATCAGTGGTTTTATCTGCGGTGCGGTGGCCGGCATTGCCGGACTTGCCAGCCATTCGATGGCAGCACCAGGGCTGTTTACCAGCGTGCAGTTCTTCGACCCGGCGAACCCGATGACCATCGTCTGGGTGTTCGGTGTCATGGCGCTGGCGGTAGTGCTGTCGTTCGTTCTGACCCTGATATTAGGTTTTGAAGATATTCCGGTCGAAGACGATGCTGAAAAAGCGCGCGCTCTCCAGAGTGCCCCGGTTCAGAGCAAAGCAGCAAAAGCATAAATTGAGAGTGAGGTAAGAATGTCTGTTTTTCCACAAGGATTTTTATGGGGCGGCGCGCTTGCCGCCAACCAGAGTGAAGGCGCTTACCGCGAAGGCGGCAAAGGACTCACAACGGTCGATATGATCCCCCACGGCGCGAATCGCCTGGCGGTAAAGGTCGGTAAGGAAAAGCGGTTTTCGTTGCGTGACGACGAGTTTTACCCAAGCCATGAGGCGATTGATTTCTATCATCGCTACAAAGAAGACATCGCCCTGATGGCGGAGATGGGGTTTACAGTGTTCCGCACCTCAATTGCCTGGAGCCGCCTCTATCCAAATGGTGATGAGCCGCTGCCCAATAAAGAAGGTATTGCCTTCTACCGCGCGGTGTTTGAAGAGTGCAAAAAGTACAACATCGAGCCGCTGGTCACCCTGTGTCACTTCGACGTACCGATGCATCTGGTGACGGAGTACGGCTCCTGGCGCAACCGCAAAATGGTCGATTTCTTCGCTCGTTACGCCCGCACCTGTTTCGAGGAATTTAATGGTCTGGTGAAATACTGGCTGACCTTCAATGAAATCAATATCATGTTGCACAGTCCGTTCTCTGGCGCGGGTCTGGTATTTGAAGAAGGCGAGAACGAAGATCAGGTGAAATATCAGGCCGCACACCACGAGCTGGTGGCGAGCGCGCTGGCGACCAAAATCGCCCACGAGGTAAACCCGGAAAACCAGGTCGGCTGCATGCTGGCGGGTGGGAATTTCTATCCGTACTCCTGCAAACCTGAAGACGTGTGGATGGCACTGGAGAAAGATCGCGAGAACCTGTTCTTTATCGATGTGCAGGCACGCGGGAGCTACCCGGCCTACTCTGCCCGCGTATTCCGCGACAAAGGCGTGGTAATTGTGAAAGATCCTGGCGACGATGCGCTGCTAAAAAACACCGTCGATTTTGTCTCGTTCAGCTATTACGCCTCGCGCTGCGCGTCGGCAGATATGAACGCGGGCAACACCAGCGCCGCAAACATCGTCAAATCCCTGCGCAACCCGCACATCCAGGTGAGTGAATGGGGCTGGGGCATTGACCCGCTCGGCCTGCGCATCACCATGAACATGATGTACGACCGCTACCAGAAGCCACTGTTTCTGGTGGAAAACGGTCTCGGTGCGAAAGATGTCATTGATGAAAACGGCGAGATTAACGACGACTACCGCATCAGCTATCTGCGCGAGCATATCCGCGCGATGGGTGATGCCATTGAGGACGGTGTGCCGCTGATGGGCTACACCACCTGGGGCTGTATCGACCTGGTGTCGGCTTCAACGGGCGAGATGAGCAAGCGCTACGGCTTTGTTTACGTCGACCGGGACGACGCCGGGAACGGGACACTGGACAGGAAACGCAAGAAATCGTTCTGGTGGTATAAAAAGGTGATTGCGAGTAACGGGGCGGATCTGGAGTAGACTGTTTTGCCGGGTGGCGGCTTCGCCTTACCCGGCCTACAAAAGCGTAGGCCCGGTAAGCGTAGCGCCACCGGGCGCTGTTCAGAGCCGGGAAAATCCCCCGTCCCCACCCCATCCGGCAAGCCGTGAATACACCACTTCCACCGCCGCTTTCACCGGTGGTGTCATCGGGTAATAAAACCCCACGATATCCGGCTGAATCCCCAAAAACAGCACCTCGCCCACGTCGTCTTTAATCTGATCGACCAGGTAGTTCAGCGGCATATTGTGTGTCGTCATCATAAACATCTCGGCGATATCGTCGGGGTCGATAAGGCGGATCTCACCGGGGTTGAGTCCCATATCGGTGGCATCAACGATCAGCAGCCTGTCCGGGTGCAGCTCACGAATAGCCACCACGTCGTTTTCCGGCGCGCTACCACCGTCAATGACCACCCAGTTGCCCTGAGAATTTGCCGCACACATTTCTGCCAACAATGGGCCTGCGCCGTCATCGCCCATCATGCTGTTGCCAACACACAGTAAAACGTCAGTCACGTAATCTCCTCACCATCAGGTAGATGGCGCTCTCCTGATGAATATCATGCAGCATGCTGAGTAGCGTTTTGCTCCACGCCTGCTGTTCAGGGGTTTGCCTGTTCAGCGCCGCGTCAAAGGCATTGGCGAGCATCGTAATGTGGTTGGCGTCGATGACGATCTCGCCATACTTCGGTACGCCTTCCATTTTACGCCGCGCCGTACTGCCCTCCTGCAGCGTGGCGATCCACGCCAGGTACTCCGGCCACGGGCAGCTTAACGCCGTTTCCAGGCAGTCAATCACCCCGAGGTGATGCCCAATCGCCAGGCTGTAATAGACCACCTGCTGCGCCGCATCCGGCGTGGCATCGTTCTCATCAATAAACTTACGGCTCAGCTGACTGAACACCACCGTTTCACTCATCGGATACGCGCCTCTTCCACGATGTTGTTCAGGTTTGCCACAATCTCATTCAAACGCGGATCGTTCTCCGCCTCCAGCCAGCGTGCCACCTGATGCTCACCCTGACTCAGCAGACGCAGGTAATCGTCGGCAATCTGGCGACCATAACGATAGCCCGCCAGTTTGCGTGCCGTGCGGTCGACCTTCACCCGCAGTGGCTGCAACATGTCCGGGTGCAGGATGGTTGCAGGCTGGTTATCAAGCTCCCCAGGTTCACGAGCATGAATTTTCTGCTCCAGCAGGCCGAGCGCCATGGCAAAACCGTACAGCGTTGCGGCCGGTGTCGGTGGGCAGCCCGGAATGTAAACATCCACCGGTACGATTTTGTCAGTGCCACCCCAGACGCAATACAGATCATGGAAAATACCACCGCTGTTGCCACAGGCTCCGTACGAGATACAGATTTTCGGGTCAGGCGCAGATTGCCAGGCGCGCAGCGCAGGCGAACGCATGGCGCGGGTGACGGCGCCGGTAAACAGCAAAATGTCGGCATGGCGCGGAGACGGTACAACTTTGATGCCGAAACGCTCGGCGTCAAACAACGGCGACAGGGTGGCGAAGATCTCAATCTCGCAGCCGTTGCAGCCGCCGCAGTCCACGCGGTAGACGTAGGCCGAGCGTTTGATTTTTTTCAGCAGCGACGCCTTCATGCTGGCGATGGATTCGTCCACCGTCATCGGCACCGGAATGCCGTTATCGTCGCGTGGGCCCAGTAGGTTATCCATCAGCTGGCCTCTCTCATATGGCGGGTAATATCAATGCGGTCGGACGGCAACAGGCATTTCTGGCGCTTACACTCCGGGCAGGTTTCAAAGCTTTCACGATGATGTTCAGCACGAGCGTCTCCGTTGTGCTGCAACAGCGCGATGGCATAGTCGATCTCTTTTTGCACGGCGAATGGACGCTTGCAGACGCGACAGTTACACAGTTCAAAGCGCGACTGCTGCAGGAAGTCTTCTTTCTTCCATACCGCCAGCTCATATTCCTGTGACAAGCGGATTGCGACCGTCGGGCAGACCTCTTCGCAGCGGCCACAGAAGATGCAGCGCCCGAGGTTAAACTGCCAGGCCAGTTCACCGGTTTTGAGGTCCGTTTCCACCGTCAGGGCATTCGACGGACAGGCGTTTACACAGGCCGCGCAGCCGATGCACTGCTGCGGATTGTGCTCCGGCTTACCGCGAAAGTTTTTATTCACCGGCATCGGTTCCAGCGGATAACTGCTGGTTACCGCACCGGTTTTGATGACTTTTTTAATAAAGGTAAACATGACGAGTCCTTATTTCAGCGGCGAGTTCTTACGCTCAATGCTGTAGCGCTCAAGCTCTTTATATGGCACCACCTGGCTTTTCTTCTTGCGCACATCCACCACCGTCATGCGGTCGGTACAGGAGTAGCACGGATCAAGGCTGCCGATGATCAGCGGCGCGTCGGAAACCGTGTTTCCACGCAGCATATAGCGCAGGGTTGGCCAGTTGGCGTAGGTTGCCGCACGGCAGCGCCAGCGGTAGAGCTTCTGGTTGTCGCCGGTCATGCTCCAGTGGATGTCATCTCCACGTGGCGCTTCGGCGAAGCCCAGCGCGAAGCGGTTTGGAATGTAGGTGAAACCTTCAACCATCAGCGGGCCGCCCGGCAGGTTATCCAGACCGAAGTCGATCATGTTCAGGGCGGTGAACACCTCGTTGATGCGCACTTTGAGGCGAGAGATAACGTCGCAGCCCTGCTCGCTGTGCACGGTCATCGGCAACAGGCCATAACCAACGAACGGGTGATCGGCACGGGTGTCACGGGCGTGGCCACTGGCGCGCACCATCGGGCCCACGTTGCTGAAATCGCGGGCAATTTCCGGGTCAAGACGACCAATCCCGACGGTACGCTGCTCGATGTTTGGCGTGCTGAGCAGCATATCCACCAGCTCCTGCACATCGCGACGCATCTGCTGCGCCAGTTGTCGGGTCTGGATCATGTCGTCTTTCAGCAGGTCACGGCGGATCCCTCCGATCAGGTTCAGACCGTAGGTTTTACGTGCGCCGGTGAGGATCTCCGCCATCTTCATCGACGCTTCACGCACGCGGAAGAACTGCATAAACCCGGAGTCGAAACCGACGAAGTGGCAGGCCAGGCCGAGGTTCAGAAGATGTGAGTGCAGGCGTTCCACTTCCAGCAGAATGGCGCGGATCATCTGCGCGCGTTCCGGCACCACGATCCCCATGCCATTCTCCACCGAGGTGGTGTAGGCGGTGCTGTGGGCGAAGCCGCAAATGCCGCACACGCGGTCTGAAAGGAACGTGACTTCGTTGTAACCCATGCGGGTTTCCGCCAGCTTTTCCATCCCGCGATGGACGTAAAACAGGCGGTAGTCGGCATCGATAATGTTCTCGCCATCAACGAACAGGCGGAAATGGCCCGGTTCATCAGAAGTGACATGCAGTGGGCCGATCGGCACCACGTTGTTCTTTTTACTGCCGAGCTCGTTGATGAACTCGTAGGTTTCGCTGTCGGTGGTCGGTGCCGGGCGCTGGCGGTAGTCCATGCTGTCTTTACGCAGCGGATAGAGTTCGTCCGGCCAGTCGTCCGGCAGCACCAGGCGACGTTCATCCGGCAGGCCGACCGGCACCAGGCCGTACATGTCGCGCACTTCGCGCTCACCCCAGACGGCGGCGGGCACGCGTGGTGTGACGGACGGATACTCCGGTTTGTTTGGGTCAACTTCGACGCGCACAGTGAGCCAGCACTTCTCGAACTGCTCCATCGACATCACGTAATACACCGCGTAATTGCCGCACAGCTGGCGTTCGTCGTTGCCGAACAGCACAGAGAGCCAGCCGCCCTGCTGGTAATAGAGAAACTCCACCACTTCCGGCAAATAGTTCACCTTCACGGTGACGGTTATCTGGTCTTTGGTTTGCCAGGACTCCTCCAGCACGACGCCAGGGAAAGCCTGATGCAACGCGGCGAGATACTGCTGACCTTTCTTTTCTTCAGACATAAAAACTCTCTTTAATCACGCCACCAGCAAGGAGACGAACGCTAAAAATGCGAAACCAAAACCGGCCCAGGTGATGCGCGATGTCGCGACAAAACGCAGACGCGCCATGCTGTTTTCAAACAGGGCAATCACAAGTACACCGACAAGCAGTTTGAGCGCCGCAACGACCACGGCCAGCATCAGGCCACTCACCGAGAAATGCGTCATCTGTCCCCACGGGAAGAAGACACCGACAAACATCTGCAGTACCACCAGTTGTTTGAGGCTGATGCCCCACTTCAGCACCGCAAAGCCATAGCCGCTGTACTCCGTCAGCGGCCCTTCCTGCAGCTCCTGCTCCGCTTCCGCGAGGTCGAACGGCAGTTTGCCCATCTCAATAAAGGTGGCAAACGCGCAGGCACACAGCGCCAGAACCAGCGGAATGGAACGGGCCACCGGCCAGTGATAAACGGTGTTAGTGATAAAACTGATATGGGTTGAGCCTGCAACCTGCGCCGCCACCCAGAGTCCCAGCAGCAGGATCGGCTCGACGAGCACGCCGAGCATCGCCTCACGGCTTGCGCCAAGACCGGTAAACGGACTCCCCGTGTCCAGGCCTGCTATCGCAAAGAAGAAACGGGCGATGGCGAAGAGATAGATAAGCGTGATCAAATCACCCAGTACCGGCAACGGTGAACCCACCGTCACCACCGGCAGCGCGGTGGCGATGGTAAGCATCACGCCCACCATCACAAACGGTGTCAGGCGGAAAACCCAGCCTGCAGCATCCGGGGCCACGCTCTGGCGAGTGAGCAATTTGAAGAGATCGCGGTACTCCTGCAGCACGCCAGGCCCGCGACGGTTATGCATCCGGGCGCGCGCCACGCGGCTCACCCCGGAAAGCAGCGGCGCAACGGCGAATAACACCAGCGCCTGAAGTAGTGCCAGTAACAAACTCATGTCAGGCTCCTCGTGAAATCACAATCACTACCAGCACCGCCAGCTCAATAACGGCCAGACGGCGGAACAGCGCAGGTACGGCAGCACTCTGCCAGCCAGGGATCCAGGCCACCGGGTTCAGCCAGTGGCGCAGCTTCAGCACGGCGGCAAAGTTCTCTTTCACCGGCATGGCAAAGCCGTGGGCGGTGATCACCATTGATTGCTCATGTTCATAACCGCATGCCCACGCCGCACCGCGCGAACGGGACGCGAGTCGGTCGCGTTTGAAGAACAGCATCAGAATGAATGGCAGCAGCGGTGCGGCAATCAGCAGCAGCGCAATCATCGGCTGAGACACGGTGGTGTGCGCCGTGGTGAGCGGCAGCGGTATCGCGCTACCCAGCAACGGCAGCAGCCACGGTGCAGCCACACCGCCGATAACGCAGCACAGTGCCAGCGCGACAACGCTCGCGCCCATCAACACCGGTGCGCAGCAGGCGTTTTCCGCTTCACGCGTGCGCGGTGCGCCGAGGAAGGTGACGCCGTAAACTTTCGCCATACACATCACCGCCAGCGCCCCGGTCATCGCCAGACCAACCGCCAGCAGCGGACCTAATAACCGGGCGATGAACACATCGCTCTGACCGAGCGCGAAGAAGGACTGATAAATCACCCACTCCCCGGCAAAGCCGTTCAGCGGCGGCAGTGCCGCCATCGCCATCAGCCCCACCAGCATGCACAAAGAGATAACGGGCATTTTTTTGCCAATGCCGCCAAGCTTTTCGATATCGCGATGGCCAGTGCGGAACCAGACGCTCCCCGCGCCCAGGAACAGCGTGCTTTTAAACAGGCTATGGTTAATCAGGTGATAGAGACCGCCGATAAAACCGGCCGCAATCAGCGCCGGTTGATTGAGTGCTAACCCGGTCACGCCCGCGCCAATACCGAGCAGGATAATGCCGATATTTTCCAGCGTGTGGTACGCCAGAAGACGCTGGATATTATGCTCCATCAGGGCGTACAGACCGCCAACGAACGCGGTGATCATCCCAGCGACCAACAGCACGACACCCCACCACAGCGGCGGTTGTCCGCTGGTCAGCGTAATCGCCAGAATGCCGAACAGCCCCACTTTCATCACCACCACAGAAAACAGTGCGGCAGCGGGTGCAGAGGCATTCGCATGCGCCTGTGGCACCCAGCTGTGCAGCGGGATGATCCCGGCGAGCAAACCGAAACCGAGCACACCCAGCAGCCAGACGTCATTCCCCAACTGATGACCGTTGAGTGCGGAGAAGTCCAGCGTGCCGAAGCGCTGCCACACCAGCCAGCAGGCCAGCGCCAGCAGCAGCGTCCCGAGGCGGCCCAGCGCAAACCATAGTTTGCCGGAGATGCTACAGCCCGTCAGGAAGACACCACACAGCGCCATGATCTCCGCCATCACCACCAGAGCCCCAAGGTTACTGGCGATAACGGTACAGACCGCCGTTGCCAGCAGCAGGTTGACCAGCAGGCCGTTGGCTTTAGTATTCTGATGGCGGTGCCAGTCGATATTGAACAGACTGATAAACAGACCGCACAGGCCAAACGTCACCAGCCAGATGGCATTTAGCGGCGTAATCTCCACGGTGTGGCGAATCAGCGGCATCACGGCCTCTACGGATTGGCCGCCGAGCAGGACGACACCACCTGCCGCCAGCGTCATCAGGCTACCGACCGCCCCGCCGATCCCGGCGATCCAGCCGCTCAGGGTTTTATGCAAAGAGAAGATCAGCGCCAGTACTGCGGCGGCGGTAAAGTACGCCACGGCGCTGTTGATCATGGTTATGGCGTTCATTTCGCCTCCTCATTAAGCGCCTGCAGAAGCGAAAGATCGCCAAAATCGCTATTGATGGTCAGCTCGCGTTTACGCTTGCTGGTGCGGGTGATGTCGCGAATATTAACCAGAATCAGCGCCTTGGTCGGGCAGGTGCGTACGCACGCTGGGCCTTGCTCATCGAAGCTGCACAGGTCGCATTTCACCGCTACGGCACGAATGCCGGGGACCCAGTCAAGCAGCGTACTAACCTTCGCGGGGGCCGGGGGCGCAGGAGGCGCTTTCGGCGTATTGGCATTGGCCGGAATATGCAGTGGGCGGCTGCCGGAAAATTCAATCGCGCCGAACGGGCAGGCAATGCCGCACAGCTTGCAGCTCACGCACAGGCTTTCGTTCAACTGGACAGCGCCATCAACGCGAGTGATGGCATTCACAGGGCAAACACCCGCGCAAGGGGCATCTTCACAGTGATGACAGAGCTGCGGGGCAGACTCTTTTTCATTACGCATGATGTGCAGGCGCGGCATGGACTGTAACCCATGCAAGCGATGCGTTTCCGAACACGCCGCCTCACAGGTTCGACAGCCAATACAGACCGTCGAGTCAGCAATTACAAAACGGTTCACCGGGTTATCCTCTGGTGATAGTCATTTTTGACGAAAAACTGTCTTGTCGACACTTCTCGACACGTAAGAGTCAGGCCACATTCGCTGAGGCATGTGCATCCGTTAACTGCGCCAGATTGACCGGGAGATCGTGTTCAACGGCGGCGTATAAACCGTCATAAACTGGCGCGATTTTTTCCAGATAATGCTCCAGCACCTGCTGGCGATCACGGTTACTGACGTGACCATCCACCATGCCGTCTGCCATCAACTGTGCCTTCGCAATACACTGTTTTTCACCGTCTTTTGTCTCGAGGTAGTACTCGATGGTGTGGCTGTTGAAGTTATCCGCCAGGGTAACGTTGATGGTGAAATGGCCGAAGAGGACAAAGCGCATATCACCTTGTGCTGCACAACTCATTGCGTGGTGAAGACGTGCTTTCGACAGGGTGATGCCCTGTACCAGAGAGTTGCAGTACAGGTGCCACTGGTCCTGTAATTGCTGATGGCGCTGCGCGATGTAATCCGCTTTTTCGCTGATTTCCCAAATAGTCATAAAAGGTATCCGGTTAATGGAGATAGCGGCTGTTAAGCAGATTCCATGCCAGTTTTTATTTTATTGATTTTAAACAAATTAAAATAAGAGACACCTGTCAACTCCGTGGTGTCGACGTGTCATTTCGACAGCGTTGACATCGTCATCCCTTAACAAAAATCAAGCTGGCATTGTTATTGCATTACCGGGGCAATTCATTGAGGAGGCGTCATGCACGAAATCACCCTCTGCCAGCGGGCTCTGGAGCTTATCGAACAGCAGGCAGTGCAAAACCACGCGAAACGCGTCACCGGTGTCTGGCTGAAAGTCGGGGCATTTTCCTGTGTCGAGACCAGTGCTCTGAATTTCTGTTTTGAGCTGGTTTGTCGCGGCACGCTGGCGGAAGGCTGCGAACTCCATATTGAAGAGCAGCAGGCAGAGTGCTGGTGTGAACAATGTCAGCAGTACATCACCCTGCTCTCATCGAAGGTTCAGCGCTGTCCGCAATGCCAGAGTGCCGGGCTGCGCATCGTGGCGGATGACGGCATGCAGATCCAACGACTCGAAATCGAGAAGGAGTAAATTATGTGTAGCACCTGCGGTTGCGGCGAAGGCAACCTGTATATAGAAGGGGATGAACACCGTCCTCACTCCGCGTTTCGCTCCGCGCCCTTTTCACCCGCCCCGCGCCCTGCATCGGCATTAACCGGTATCACTTTCGCTCCTCAACAATCTGACGCGGGTGACCTGCATTACGGTCACGGCGAAGCAGGGACACATGCGCCGGGCATCAGCCAGCGCCAGATGCTGGAAGTCGAAATCAACGTGCTGGACAAAAATAACCAGATCGCCGCCCGCAACCGTGCCCGTTTTGCTACCCGCAAACAGCTGGTGCTGAATCTGGTCTCCAGCCCCGGTTCCGGCAAAACCACGCTGTTGACAGAGACCCTCAAACGCCTGAATGCGCGCGTCTCCTGCGCGGTGATCGAAGGCGATCAGCAGACCGTTAACGACGCCGCCCGTATTCGCGAAACCGGCACGCCTGCCATTCAGGTCAATACAGGCAAAGGCTGCCACCTGGATGCGCAGATGATTGCCGACGCCACTCCGCGTCTGCCACTGGCAGATAACGGCATCCTGTTTATTGAAAACGTCGGCAACCTGGTTTGCCCGGCGAGCTTTGACCTCGGTGAACGGCATAAAGTGGCCGTGCTTTCGGTGACCGAAGGCGAAGACAAGCCGCTGAAATACCCGCATATGTTTGCCGCCGCGTCCATCATGTTGCTGAATAAGGTCGACCTGCTGCCATACCTGAATTTTGACGTGGATAAGTGCCTGGCGTATGCCCGTGAAGTCAACCCGGACATTAGCATCCTGCTGGTGTCTGCCACGCGCGGCGACGGTATGGAAAACTGGTTGAACTGGCTGGAGAGCGAACGATGTGCATAGGCGTACCGGGACAAATTCACGCCATTGACGGGAATCAGGCCAGAGTGGATGTGTGTGGATTATTGCGCGATGTAGACCTGACGCTGGTCGGCAGTGTTGATGAAACTGGTGCTTCACGCCTCGGCCAGTGGGTGCTGGTGCACGTGGGCTTTGCCATGAGTGTGATTAACGAAGCGGAAGCGCGCGACACGCTCGATGCGCTGCAAAATATGTTCGACGTGGAGCCTGACGTGGGCGCTCTGCTGTACGGCGAGGAGCGATAACAGATGCGTTACGTTGATGAATACCGCGCGCCAGAACAAGTGATGCAGCTTATCGCACACCTGAAAATGCGAGCGGTGCTACTGAACTACAGCGCAGCAAAACCACTGCGAATTATGGAAGTGTGCGGTGGTCATACCCATGCCATCTTCAAATTTGGTCTCGACCAGCTTCTGCCAGAGAACATCGAGTTTATTCACGGCCCTGGCTGTCCGGTGTGTGTTCTGCCGATGGGACGTATCGACAGCTGTATCGAAATCGCCAGCCAGCCCGACGTCATTTTTTGCACCTTTGGCGACGCGATGCGTGTGCCAGGGAAAAATGGCTCACTATTGCAGGCTAAAGCGCGTGGAGCGGACATCCGGATCGTCTACTCGCCGATGGATGCCCTGACGCTGGCAGCGGATAACCCCACCCGTAAAATCGTGTTTTTCGGTCTGGGTTTTGAAACCACCATGCCGGCCACGGCAATCACGCTACAGCAGGCCAGAGCCCGCAACATCAAGAACTTTTTCTTTTTCTGCCAGCATATTACGCTCATCCCCACGCTGCGTAGCCTGCTGGAAGAACCGGGTAACGGCATTGACGCTTTCCTGGCACCAGGCCATGTCAGCATGGTCATCGGTACAGACGCCTACGGTTTTATCGCTGAACAATACAATCGTCCATTAGTGGTGGCTGGTTTCGAACCTCTTGATCTACTGCAAGGCGTGACCATGCTGGTTGAGCAGAAAATAGCAGCCCTGAGTACGGTGGAAAATCAGTACCGCCGCGTCGTGCCTGACGCAGGCAATACACGCGCTCAGCAAGCCATTGCGGAGGTGTTTAGCGTCGAAGGCGACAGTGAATGGCGCGGCCTGGGACTGATTGCCGAATCCGGCGTGCGTCTGACGCCTGCGTATCAATCATTCGATGCTGAAGCGCATTTCCATCCGCAACCACAACAGGTTTGCGACGATCCCCGGTCTCGCTGCGGCGAGGTCCTCACGGGCAAATGCAAACCTCATCAATGCCCGTTATTTGGCAACACCTGTAACCCGCAAACGGCGTTTGGCGCGCTGATGGTCTCCTCAGAAGGAGCCTGTGCCGCGTGGTATCAGTATCGCAATCAGGAGTGTGAAGCATGAGCACGGTGGAAATGGCGCATGGCAGCGGTGGGCAGGCAATGCAGCAGCTGATTAGCCGGCTGTTTATGGAGGCGTTTAACAACCCCTGGCTCGCTGAGCAGGAAGATCAGGCGCGCATTGACCTGGCAACCCTCACCGCGCAAGGCGACAGACTGGCGTTCTCCACCGACAGCTATGTGATTGACCCGTTGTTCTTCCCGGGGGGCGATATCGGTAAGCTCGCCATCTGCGGCACGGCAAACGACGTCGCTGTCAGCGGTGCCGTTCCACGCTATCTCTCCTGCGGATTTATCCTTGAAGAAGGTTTAGCGCTGGAGACGCTTACAACAGTGGTTAACAGTATGGCGCAGACCGCACGCGAGGCAGGGATTGCCATCGTCACAGGTGATACCAAAGTGGTGCAGCGCGGCGCAGCCGACAAGCTGTTCATCAACACCGCCGGCATGGGGGCTATCCCTGCCGATATTCACTGGGGGGCACAACAGCTTAATGTCGGCGACGTGCTTCTCGTGACAGGAACGCTGGGCTGTCATGGAGCGACTATCCTTAACCTGCGCGAAGGTTTAGGGCTGGATGGTGAACTGCGCAGCGACTGCGCGGTGCTCACCCCGCTTATTCAGACACTGCGTACCATTCCAGGCGTAAAAGCCCTTCGAGACGCCACCCGTGGCGGCGTGAATGCCGTGGTACATGAGTTCGCGGCAAGCTGCGGGTGGGGTATTGAACTTAGCGAGCGTAGTCTGCCCATTAAGCCTGCCGTTCGCGGCTTGTGCGAATTATTGGGTCTTGATCCACTCAATTTTGCCAACGAAGGCAAGCTGGTGATCGGCGTTGAACGCCACGTCGCTGACGTGGTACTGGACATGCTGCGTGCGCATCCTTTAGGGAAAGAGGCCGCCATTATTGGTGAAGTGGTTGAGCGCAAAGGGGTGCGCCTGACCGGGATTTTCGGCGTGAAACGTACGCTGGATCTACCGCACGCTGAACCCTTACCCCGTATTTGCTAGGCCGCGCCAAAAGCGGTCAGCGCTGAAATTCTTTTATTTGCCAGTTTCTATTGGAAAGCAATATGCCGTATACACCGATGAGCGATCTTGGACAGCAGGGCCTGTTTGATATCACGCGCACACTTTTACAGCAGCCCGATCTCGGTGCGCTGAGCGATGCCCTGACGCGCATGGTCAGGCAATCTGCACTGGCAGACAGCGCCGCCATTGTGCTCTGGCATAGCGGAACACATCGCGCGAGCTACTACTCCACGCGTGGTAATGACAAAACGTTTGAATACGAAGATGAAACCTATCTCGCTCATGGCCCGGTGCGCCGTATTCTCTCCCGGCCTGAAATCCTGCACTGTAATTTTGAGGAGTTCCGGCAGGCCTGGCCGAGGCTGGCGGAAAGTTCTCTCTATCACTCTTTCGGTCATTACTGCATGTTGCCGCTGGCCGCGGAAGGGCATATTTTTGGTGGCTGCGAGTTTATCCGCACAACCGACCAGCCCTGGAGCGAGGCGGAATACGAGCGTCTGCACACCTTTACCCAGATTGTGGCCGTCGTCGCGGAGCAGATCCAAAGCCGTGTCACCAATAACGTCGATTACGACCTGCTGAGCCGCGAGCGCGACAACTTCCGCATTCTGGTCGCTATTACCAACGCCGTGCTTTCCCGGCTTGATATGGATGAACTGGTCAGCGAAGTCTCGAAAGAGATCCACCACTATTTCAAAATTGATGCCATCAGCATTGCGCTGCGGGGGCATCGTAAGGGCAAGCTGAATATCTACTCCACACATTACCTCGATGAAGCCAACCCGGCACACGAGCAAAGCGAAGTGGATGAAGCGGGTACGCTGTCTGAGCGGGTCTTCAAAAGCAAAGAGATCCTGCTGCTTAACCTTGACGAGCAGGATCCGGTAGCACCCTATGAGCGGATGCTGTTTAACACCTGGGGCAACAAAATTCAGACCCTGTGCCTGCTGCCGCTGATGTCTGGCAATACCATGCTCGGCGTGCTAAAGCTGGCGCAATGTGAGGAAGGAGTGTTTACCACTGCCAACCTGAAGTTGCTGCGCCAGATCGCCGAGCGAATCTCCATCGCGCTGGATAACGCCCTGGCCTATCAGGAGATCCACCGTCTGAAAGAGCGGCTGGTGGATGAAAACCTGGCTCTGACCGAACAGCTCAACAACGTGGACAGCGAGTTTGGTGAAATCATCGGGCGCAGCGACGCGATGTACAGCGTGCTCAAGCAGGTGGAGATGGTGGCTCAAAGTGACAGTACAGTTCTGATCCTGGGCGAAACTGGCACGGGTAAAGAGTTGATTGCCCGCGCCATCCACAACCTGAGCAACCGCAATGGTCGCCGGATGGTGAAAATGAACTGCGCGGCTATGCCTGCCGGTCTGCTGGAAAGCGATCTGTTCGGCCACGAACGCGGGGCGTTTACCGGTGCCAGTAGCCAGCGCCTGGGTCGTTTTGAGCTGGCGGACAAAAGCTCGCTGTTCCTCGACGAAGTCGGCGATATGCCGCTGGAACTGCAGCCTAAACTACTGCGGGTATTACAGGAGCAAGAGTTTGAGCGTCTTGGCAGCAATAAGCTGATCCAGACTGATGTACGGCTCATTGCCGCCACCAACCGCGACCTGAAAAAAATGGTCGCTGACCGCGAGTTTCGCAGCGATCTCTACTATCGCCTGAACGTCTTCCCGATCTTTCTGCCGCCCCTGCGCGAGCGCCCGGAAGATATCCCCCTGCTGGTCAAAGCCTTTACTGCCAAGATTGCGCGCCGGATGGGGCGCAACATCGACAGTATTCCTGCCGAAACGTTACGCACACTCTCTTCTATGGAGTGGCCTGGCAACGTACGTGAGCTGGAAAACGTTATTGAACGTGCGGTGTTACTGACGCGAGGTAGCGTGCTGCAACTGTCCCTGCCTGAGGTTACCCTGCCTGACGTGACCGTTCCCGCAGCCGAGATAGCGAAAGAGGGAGAAGATGAATTCCAGCTCATTATGCGCGTGCTGAAAGAGACCAACGGTGTGGTAGCCGGGCCAAAAGGTGCGGCCCAGCGTTTAGGGTTAAAACGGACCACCCTGCTGTCGCGTATGAAGCGGCTGGGAATTGATAAAGAGAGTCTGGTTTAAGCCGTTATTCCGGCGGTGTTTTCCTTACACCGCCTTTTATTACCCTGCGCAATTGTCCCTCATTGACACAAAATCGTTTCCTCTGTATAAAATTCCGCCTTAATAATGAGTTTCATTTGCATCAGAAAATAATATTAATGATGGGTAGCATTTCATGAAAAAGATCTTCTGCGCGTTAGGCCTGACGATTGCGTCGGTCAGTTCTGCTCTGGCAACCACGTATCCCCTGACAATTGAAAACTGTGGCTATAAAGAGACATTCACCAAAGCACCGGAACGCGTCGTGGCCCTGGGTCAGAACACCGTCGAAATTTTGCTTCTGCTGGGTCTGGAAGATAAGGTGAAGGCCAGCGCCTTCTGGCCGACCAAAGTGCTACCGCAGCTGGCGGAACAGAACGCGAAAATCAAAACCCTGACAGTTGAAATCCCTACCCTTGAATCCGTGCTTGCGCAAAATCCTGACTTTGTCCCAGCCCAGACGCCGCTGCTGCTGGGGCCGGAAAGTAAGGTCGCAAAACGCGAAGACCTGATGACCCTCGGCGTGAACAGCTACGTTTCACCGGGCATGTGCGCGACCAAAAAAGCCACCGGCGATATGTATGGCAGCCGTCAGAAGCTGTGGGATATGACGTATCTCTATCAAGAGATTGAGGATTTCGCCAAAATCTTTAACGTTGAAGATCGCGGCCAGGCGGTGATTGCCGATTTCAAAAAACGCGAGGCCGAGCTGCGTAAGGAATTCGGCAAGAATAAAAAAGACCTTTCGTTTGTCTTCTGGTTCTCCAGCTCATCCCCTTCTGCAGATGCTTACGTCGGTGGTAAAAATAGCCCCTCCGGGTTTATCGCCAGCCTGATGGGTGGTCATAACGCTATTACGTCCGAGACCGAATGGCCAACCGTAGGTTGGGAAAGCATTATTGCCGCAAATCCGGATGTCATCGTGGTGTCCAGCCTGGACCGCAACCGCTGGGCGCTGGATAACGCGGAAGAAAAAATCAAATTCCTGAAAAGCGATCCGGCGGTCAGCCAGCTGGATGCGGTGAAAAAAGGTCATATCGTAGTGATGGACGGCCAGGCAATGAACCCAACGATTCGCACGATTTACGGGGCTGAGCAGGTCGGCGAACAACTCAGAAAGCTGGGGCTTAACTGATGACCGTCGCTGTTCTTCAGGCCCGACAGGGCCTGTTTCTGACAATGTCATGTTTGCTCGCGTTTGTGCTGTTATTTCTGGTCATCGCGCTTGGCGTCAGCGTCGGCGAGCTGTCTATCCCACTGCAAAATGTCTTTTATGCTATCAGCAATAAAATGGGGTTCACCGAGGTTCCGCTCAATCGCATCTATGAGAGTGTTATCTGGGACTTTCGCCTGAGCCGCGCGCTGGTGGCTGCCTGCTGTGGCGCCGGGTTAGCCATCTGCGGCGCCGTATTACAAAGCCTGCTGAAGAACGCGCTGGCGGAACCTTACGTACTGGGCGTGTCTGCGGGTGCATCCACCGGGGCGGTTTCCGTCGTGGTATTGGGCATCGGCACCGGTGCGGTGTCGCTCTCTGCAGGGGCGTTTGCCGGAGCGTTCGCCGCCTTTGCCTTCGTCGCCTTCCTGACGAACGGTGCGCGTGGCGGTAATGAACGTACCATTCTGGCAGGCGTAGCCGCCTCTCAGCTGTTCAACGCCATTACCGCCTACACCATCAGCACCTCCGCCAGTGCCCAGCAAGCGCGTGATGTTATGTTCTGGCTGTTGGGCAGTTTCAGCGGTGTCCGCTGGCCTGAATTCCAGCTGGTGCTGGTTGTGGTACTGTTTGGGTTAGCCGTTTGCCTCTACTATTCCCGGGCGCTGGATGCCTTTACTTTCGGTGATGATGCCGCCGCGTCCCTGGGCATTGCCGTCCCCTGGGTGCGCCTGGCACTCTTTACCACTACCGCGCTGATTACTGCCACAATCGTCAGCATGGCGGGCTCCATCGGCTTTGTAGGGCTGGTGGTACCGCATGTGATGCGTTTCCTGTTTGGGCCGCTGCACCGCACATTACTGATTGCCAGCGCGCTGGCAGGGGCGATCCTGATGGTGCTGGCAGATATCGCCTCACGCATGCTGATTGCCCCACAAAGTCTGCCCGTAGGAGTGGTGACCGCGCTGGTGGGTGTACCTTTCTTTGCCGTGATTATCTACCGCTCAAGGAATAAGTGATGAGCATCTGCGCTGAAAATATTACCTGGAAGGTAGGCAAAAAAGTCATCGTTAATGACGTCTCTCTGAAGGTCTCCCGGGGTGAAACCGTCGGGTTGCTTGGACCAAATGGCTGCGGTAAATCCTCGCTTTTGCGTATCCTCGCGGGCCTTCGTCGCCCGGACATCGGCAGCGTAACTCTGGACGGGCAAGATATTTCCCGGATAGCCAAAAAGCAACTCGCCCGCCGGGTCGCCTTCGTTGAGCAACACGGGATGACCGACGCGAATATGCGCGTACGTGACGTGGTAAAACTCGGTCGTATTCCGCACCACTCTCCTTTTTCAAACTGGAGCATGCACGATGACGAGACCGTCACCGCTGCCCTGCAAAGAGTGGACATGCAGGATAAAAGCGACCAGGGCTGGCTGAGCCTGTCTGGCGGTGAACGCCAGCGGGTGCACATTGCCCGCGCGCTGGCCCAGACTCCCACTGAAATCCTGCTGGATGAACCGACCAACCACCTGGACATTCACCATCAGATGCAGTTAATGCATTTGATCAGTGAGCTGCCTGTCACCAGTATTGTCGCTATCCACGATCTCAATCATGCTTCGATGTTCTGTGATTCGCTGATTGTAATGCAGAAAGGGCAAATCGTGACCACGGGAACCCCGCAGGAAATCTTAACCGAAGAGCTGCTCTGGGACGTCTTCCGGGTAAAAACCAAAATTGAGATCTCGCCGTTCCATGGTAAAAAGCACATTCACTTTATCGTTTAGGGGCGAGTGAACAACGATGTCCCTTCGTCCTGCCACCACACTCTGGCCACCCGTTTTACTGGGTAGCCAGTTTGTTTTTAATATTGGTTTTTATGCCGTTGTCCCCTTCCTGGCGATATTCCTGCGCGACGATATGCTGCTCTCCGGCGGGCTTATCGGGCTGATTCTGGGCCTGCGAACCTTTTCACAGCAGGGAATGTTTATCGTCGGTGGTGCTCTCTCGGACCGGTTTGGCGCGAAAATCGTCATCCTGAGCGGGTGCATTATCCGCGTAGCGGGTTATTTGCTGCTGGCCTTCGGTCAATCTCTGTGGCCCATTATTCTCGGCGCATGTCTGACCGGCATCGGCGGAGCATTATTCTCCCCCTCCATTGAGGCTCTGCTGGCGAAAGCGGGTACCCACAGCGAGGCGAAAGGAAAACGTAGCCGGGCGGAATGGTTTGCTCTCTTTGCTGTCTGTGGTGAGCTCGGTGCAGTGCTGGGCCCGGTTGCGGGAGCTCTGCTGACGGGGCTTGGCTTCCGCCAGGTAGCGCTGGCGGGTGCGGGGGTCTTTATCATTGCGCTAGTGGTGCTCTACTTCTGCCTTCCAGCTTCACATCACCGTTCACAGACGCTAAACATACAGCCCTGGTGGGCAACGTTCCGCCAGCCACGCTTTGTCGCCTTTATCATTGCCTACAGCTCGTGGCTGTTAAGCTATAACCAGCTTTATCTGGCGCTGCCGGTGGAGATCCAGCGTTCTGGTGGTAATGAGAAAGATCTCGGCCCACTTTTTATGCTGGCCTCCATTCTGATTATTACCTTACAGCTACCGCTGGCGCGTTTCGCCCGTCGCGTGGGCGCGGTGAGAATTCTGCCGGCGGGATTTGTGCTGCTTTCTGCCGCCTTTGCGAGCGTGGCGATGTTTGCGGCAACAGAACCGCCCGAAGGTTGGCTGCGGCTTCTGCCATCGGTCTCTTTTGTCACGTTGCTGACGCTGGGACAAATGCTGCTGGTGCCATCGGCAAAAGATCTCATTCCGCGGTTCGCCGGAGAATCAACACTGGGGGCACACTACGGTGCTCTCTCCACTGCCGGGGGCGTCGCGGTACTGGTAGGAAATTTATTGTTTGGTAGTCTGCTGGATCGCGCCTTAGTCCCCTCAACCCAGGCGATTTACCCCTGGCTGTTGCTGGCCATCTTCCCGCTCTGTAGCGCATTAGCCCTGCACGTGATTTGCCGCCCGCTGAGAAGCTAAACCGGTCACTTTTTCGGGCGATACTTCTCGGGCAGTTCCGGCACGGGACGACGGTCATCCATCAGATGGCGGATGGTCAGAATGGGGTGACGCCATAACATGCGCGGGCCTGCCCAGCGCATGACCTGCTTCATCTCTTCACGTCTGGCAGGCTGGTAGCAGTGCACCGGACACTGTTTGCAGGCGGGTTTTTCTTCACCAAACACGCACTTATCCAGGCGTTTATCGGCATAAGCCTTAAGCGCCTGATAATACCCCTCTTCCTGAGAAGCCTGTGGGCACTGCTTTTCATACAACGCGATCATTTTCGCGATTGTCTCTTTTTCTCGTGATATGCGTTTACCAGACATAACGACTTACTCAGCAATAAAGTGCATTAATAATACATTTTTAAACGCCAAATTTCAGTTGTTGCATTCCGTTTTCTGAAGCCTGATTCCAGTATTAAGCCTGCACCTCACGAAAATCACTGGTATTTTATACAGGCATCAGAAATGACTATTGTCCGTACTGCCAGGGGGGCCTATGCAAGAGATCGTGATAACCAAACCCTACCGCCATTTGAAAGTGGGGTATTTCAGAAAGCGTCATGAAGACCGTAAGACCAAGATACCAAAGCGTTACAGCGTGCATGCGGCACTGAGCTTAAAAGGTGACTGGCTTGAACAGGCAGGGTTTACCACCAATTCCCAGGTCAGAGTGGGCGTAGAGCATGGAAAAATTGTCATTGAGTTAATGCCGGAAGGCGCCTCGTAAAGCCACGACATTTTTCTGCGCCGTACCTTTTTTTCATGCGACAATAGAAGGAACAAACGGCCACTGAGCCGATCAAAACGGTTTATTTTCAAAGAAATGGACATCATAACTCCATGAGCACAATCGACAATTTCGACGCACATACGCCGATGATGCAGCAGTATCTGAAGCTGAAGGCACAGCATCCGGAAATCCTGCTGTTTTACCGCATGGGCGATTTTTACGAGCTATTTTATGACGATGCTAAACGTGCGTCGCAGTTGCTCGATATCTCGCTGACCAAACGTGGTGCTTCGGCAGGTGAGCCAATCCCAATGGCAGGTATCCCGCATCACGCGGTAGAGAACTACCTGGCGAAACTGGTGAATCAGGGCGAGTCCGTCGCCATCTGCGAACAGATCGGCGACCCGGCGACCTCGAAAGGTCCGGTTGAGCGCAAAGTCGTGCGCATCGTCACGCCAGGTACCATCAGTGATGAAGCCCTGCTTCAGGAGCGTCAGGATAACCTGCTGGCTGCACTCTGGCAGGACAGCAAAGGGTTTGGCTACGCGACGCTCGACATCAGCTCCGGACGTTTTCGTCTGAGTGAACCGGCAGACCGTGAAACGATGGCTGCCGAATTGCAGCGCACCAACCCGGCAGAATTACTCTATGCCGAGGATTTCGCCGAAATGGCGCTTATCGAAGGTCGTCGTGGGTTGCGCCGCCGTCCGCTGTGGGAGTTCGAAATTGATACCGCGCGTCAGCAACTGAATCTCCAGTTTGGCACCCGCGATCTGATTGGCTTTGGCGTGGAAAACGCCCCGCGCGGACTGTGCGCAGCAGGGTGTCTTCTGCAGTACGTGAAAGACACCCAGCGTACCGCCCTGCCGCATATCCGCTCTATCACGATGGAACGCCAGCAGGACAGCATCATCATGGATGCCGCCACGCGCCGTAACCTGGAGATCACGCAGAACCTGGCGGGTGGCGTAGAAAATACGCTCGCGTCGGTCCTCGACAGTACGGTGACGCCGATGGGCAGCCGTATGCTAAAGCGTTGGCTGCATATGCCTGTCCGCAATACGGATACGTTGGTTTGCCGTCAGCAGACGATTGCCGCATTACAGGATCGTTATGCCGAACTTCAGCCCGTCCTGCGACAGGTGGGCGATCTGGAACGTATCCTGGCCCGTCTGGCTCTGCGGACAGCGCGCCCACGCGATCTCGCTCGTATGCGTCATGCTTTCCAGCAGTTACCGGAACTGCGTGCGCAATTAAGCGACGTAGACAGCGCCCCTGTTCAAAAACTCCGTGAAACCATGGGCGAATTTACCGAACTTCGCGAGTTGCTGGAGCGTGCCATTATTGATGCGCCTCCGGTTCTGGTGCGTGATGGCGGCGTGATTGCTCCTGGCTATAACGAAGAGCTGGACGAATGGCGTGCGCTGGCCGACGGCGCAACGGACTACCTTGATAAGCTGGAAATCCGCGAGCGCGAACGCCTTGGGCTCGACACCCTGAAAGTGGGCTATAACGCGGTACACGGTTACTATATTCAGATCAGCCGCGGGCAGAGCCACCTGGCACCGATTCACTACGTGCGTCGCCAGACATTGAAAAATGCAGAACGCTACATTATTCCTGAACTGAAAGAGTACGAGGACAAAGTTCTCACCTCGAAAGGTAAAGCGCTGGCTCTGGAAAAACAGCTTTATGACGAGCTGTTTGACATGCTGATGCCGCACCTGGCCGACCTGCAGTTAAGCGCCAGTGCGCTGGCGGAACTGGATGTTCTGGTGAACCTGGCGGAACGCGCTGAAACGCTGAACTATACCTGCCCGACTTTTAGCGATAAACCCGGCATTCGCATTACCGAAGGTCGTCACCCGGTAGTTGAGCAGGTGCTTAACGAACCGTTCATCGCTAACCCCCTGAACCTGTCACCGCAGAGAAGGATGCTGATCATTACCGGTCCGAACATGGGCGGTAAGAGTACCTATATGCGCCAGACAGCGCTAATCGCGTTGCTCGCCTACATCGGCAGCTACGTCCCGGCGCAAAACGTGGAGATTGGCCCTATCGACCGCATCTTTACCCGCGTGGGCGCAGCGGACGATCTGGCTAGCGGCCGCTCAACCTTCATGGTCGAGATGACCGAAACGGCTAACATTCTGCATAACGCGACGGAACACAGCCTGGTGCTGATGGACGAAGTCGGACGCGGAACATCAACCTATGATGGTCTGTCACTGGCATGGGCCTGTGCTGAAAGTCTGGCGAATAAGATCAAGGCAATGACCCTGTTCGCAACCCACTATTTCGAACTGACACAGTTGCCGGAGAAAATGGAAGGGGTTGCTAACGTCCACCTTGATGCGCTGGAACACGGCGACACTATCGCCTTTATGCACACGGTGCAGGATGGTGCGGCGAGCAAGAGCTATGGCCTGGCCGTCGCGGCCCTGGCTGGCGTACCAAAAGAGGTGATCAAGCGCGCGCGTCAGAAACTGCGTGAGCTGGAAAGCCTCTCACCGAATGCGGCAGCAACGCAGATTGATGGCACTCAGATGTCGCTGTTAGCACCCGCGGAAGAGACGTCGCCAGCAGTAGAAGCCCTGGAAAACCTCGACCCGGATTCCCTGACGCCGCGTCAGGCACTGGAGTGGATTTATCGGCTGAAGAGTCTGGTTTAGTTCTCTGCGGTCCTATGCCCGGTGGCGCTGCGCTTACCGGGCCTACGGATCCTTATCAAAGATTAATTCACGCTGGAACGCATAAAATCGATAAAGGTACGCACTTTTGCGGGTACGTGCCGGGCATCAGGATAAACCGCATAGATACCCTGCCGCACAAAGGTGTATCCCGGTAAAACAGACACCAGATTTCCCGCATCCAGTGCCTCCCGCACCAGCCACTCCGGCAGTAACGCCACACCACTTCCTGCAAGTGCAAAGGCCATTAGCGCCTGCGCACTGTCGGCAAACAAACGCGGTGCTTTTTTAATTTCCAGCGTCTCTGGTGCACCGCTGGCATCTTTTACCTGCCAGTGCAACGGCGAGGCCAGGCGCTCGTGAATGATCCAGTTGGCGTGTGCCAGTTGTTCCAGCGATTCGATCGGATTTTTCGCCAGCCACTCAGGCGTCGCGACGGGCAGGATGGAGAAGTGCGAGATCGCAGCAGCGTGATAGCGTGAATCGGCGAGCGTTCCCAGCCGGATGGCGACATCAAAGCGCTCTGAAATTAGGTCGGCATGCAGCGACGACGAAACATGTCGCACACGAAGATCAGGATGCTGCTGGCTAAACCTGGCCAGCAAGGGAACCACGACTCGTGAGCCATACTCCGGTGTTGTCGTGATCCGCAATTCCCCCGTGAGCCCGCCATGATTCGCGCGCACATCGTCCTGCAATTGCTCTGCATCCTTCAGAAGCGCGACGCTGCGTTGATGAAAAAGCACGCCTGCCTCGGTTAAGGTCAGACGTCGGGTGGAACGCAACAACAGGGTGACGCCCAGTTCAGCTTCGAGCTGGCGGATATTGAAGCTAACCACAGCTTTTGTCAGCCCCATCGCGTCGGCTGCCGCAGTGAAACTGCCGGTATCCGCTACCGCTACAAACATTGCCGTCCGCTGTAAATTAATCATCGTCACTCTTTTTACTGTCAAAATATATTTGACAGTATATCTCGCTTTGTCGCATTTATCCGTACCTCCCGGACCGCTACGATACGCCACCTCACGGGAGGAACCGCCATGACGTATCGCAGCAAAGTCGCCGTTGTTTATCTGCTGGGCTTTTTTCTTGATTTGATCAACATGTTTATTGCCAGTGTCGCCTTTCCGGCAATAGCACACACGTTTAACGCCACGCCTTCAGCGCTTGCCTGGGTCAGTAACGGGTATATTGCCGGGCTGACGCTGGTGATCCCTTTTAGCACTGTACTGACACGCCGCATCGGGCCAAAGCGCGTCATACTGCTCTCGCTTTTACTGTTCAGTGCAACCTCTGCTGCGGCAGGCTTGTCTTCCTCACTGGAAAGCCTGATTGCCTGGCGAGTACTGCAGGGAGTGGGAGGTGGCTTATTGATCCCCGTCGGACAGGCGCTGACCTGGCAACAGTTTAAGCCCCACGAGCGTGCCAGACTTTCTTCAGCGGTCATGCTGGTGGCGTTGCTTGCTCCCGCTTGCTCACCTGCTATCGGCGGAGTTCTGGTGCAGATGTTAAGCTGGCGGTGGATATTTTTTGCCACCCTTCCTGTTGCGGTGGTGACGTTTATTTTGGCTTGTCTGTGGCTGAAACACGAAATGCCACCGATGAAAGCGACCAGGCTGTTAAATCTACCTTTGCTGTTGGACCCGCTTCTGCGTTTTTCCATGCTGGTCTATTTGTGTGTACCCGGCATGTTTATTGGGGTTAACGTAACGGGTATGTTTTATCTTCAGAACGAAGCGAACATGACGCCTGCCGAAACGGGAATGCTCATGCTTCCATGGTCTCTGGCATCATTCATGGCAATCACCTTGACGGGCCGCTATTTTAACCGCATCGGTCCCCGGCCACTTATTGTCACGGGTTGCCTGCTGCAGGCGCTGGGCATTTTGTTGCTGCTCAATGTCAACTCAGCCACAACAGCGCTGTTACCCACTGTTGCGTTTATTTTGATGGGAGCAGGAGGCAGTCTTTGCAGCAGCACGGCTCAGAGTAGTGCTTTTTTGACAACCCGTCGGGAAGAGATGCCGGACGCCAGCGCCCTGTGGAATCTTAATCGCCAGTTGAGCTTTTTTGCCGGAGCCCTGCTACTGGCACAGATGCTAAACCTGGCCCAGGTTTATCTGACACCTCTCGCCGCGTGGCACGGGATGTTTATTTTTGCCGCAGGCATCACCTTATTGCCTGTACTGTATGCTTTTCGTCTTAACAATAAGCAGGTGCTAACACAACTGCGACAGGAGAATTCATGACGCTTTTCGATCAAGAGATTATCGACCTCCACATTGCGCTCGAAAGCTGGTTAGGCAATGGCGAAGGTGATGTCGACGCGCTACTCGCCCGTTTCCGGCCTGATTTCCTGATGATTCCGCCAGGGGGTACCCATATTGACTATGACGGTCTTGTCAGTTTTCTGGAAAAACAGCGCGGGAGTCGTCCCGGGCTGAAGATCGTCATTGATGACTTAACAACGCGACAGGCGTGGAGCCACGGTGCAGTGCTTCACTACCGGGAAACACAAACTCGCCCCGATCACCCGGTCAACGTGCGCTGGTCAACCGCCCTGCTTAATCTGGAAGGTGAGTTGATCACATGGCGCTTGCTGCACGAAACGGCACAGCCATAGAACAAAAGAAAAAGGCCCGTCACACGACGGGCCTTTTTTGACGAAAGGTTGCTTATTCGCGGAACAGCGCTTCGATATTCAGACCTTGCCCCTGCAGGATTTCACGCAGGCGGCGCAGACCTTCAACCTGAATCTGACGAACACGTTCACGAGTCAGGCCAATTTCGCGGCCGACGTCTTCCAGTGTTGCAGCTTCATACCCCAGTAAACCGAAACGACGCGCCAGCACTTCACGCTGTTTGGCGTTCAGTTCGAACAGCCATTTGACGATGCTCTGTTTCATGTCATCGTCCTGCGTGGTGTCTTCCGGGCCGTTGTCTTTTTCATCGGCCAGGATGTCCAGCAGCGCTTTTTCGGAATCGCCACCCAGCGGGGTGTCAACCGAGGTAATGCGCTCGTTGAGACGCAGCATACGGCTTACGTCATCAACCGGTTTGTCGAGTTGTTCGGCAATTTCTTCTGCGCTTGGCTCGTGGTCCAGTTTATGGGACAACTCGCGCGCGGTGCGCAGATAAACGTTCAACTCTTTGACGATGTGAATCGGCAGGCGGATCGTACGGGTCTGGTTCATAATAGCCCGTTCGATGGTCTGACGAATCCACCAGGTCGCGTAGGTTGAGAAACGGAACCCGCGTTCCGGGTCAAACTTCTCAACTGCGCGGATGAGGCCTAAGTTACCCTCTTCAATCAGATCCAGCAGAGCCAGACCACGATTGCCGTAACGACGGGCAATTTTCACGACCAGGCGCAAGTTACTTTCAATCATGCGACGGCGCGAGGCAACATCACCACGCAAAGCACGACGTGCGAAATAGACTTCTTCTTCGGCCGTTAGCAGTGGGGAGTAACCAATCTCCCCAAGGTAAAGCTGAGTCGCGTCCAGTACACGCTGTGTGGCACCCTGCGATAACAGCTCTTCTTCAGCCAAATCGTTATCACTGGGTTCCTCTTCTACTAAGGCTTTTTCGTCAAAAGCCTCTACTCCGTTCTCATCAAATTCCGCGTCTTCATTTAAATCATGAACTTTCAGCGTATTCTGACTCATAAGGTGGCTCCTACCCGTGATCCCTGAACGAGACACCCTGGCTGGCATGCCCCGTCAAATTATCGCTGCGGCAAGTACTGCAGCGGGTTTACGGATTTCCCCTTGTAACGAATTTCAAAATGCAAGCGTGTAGAACTGGTTCCGGTGCTACCCATGGTAGCGATTTTTTGCCCCGCCTTAACTTCTTGTTGTTCCCGGACCAGCATTGTGTCGTTATGGGCGTAGGCACTCAGGTAATCATCGTTATGTTTGATGATAATAAGATTACCGTAACCGCGCAGAGCGTTACCGGCATATACAACACGTCCATCTGCGGTCGCGATGATAGCCTGTCCCTTACTCCCTGCGATATCGATCCCTTTATTTCCACCTTCAGAGGAAGAGAAGTTTTCGATAACCTTACCGTCAGTTGGCCAGCGCCATGTAGAAATAGGCGAACTGGACGTCATACTGCTGGCAGTCGGTTCAGTAGAGCTAACCACAGGTGCCGTCACCGGTGCTGTGACAACAGTCGCAGTCCCTTTATTATTCGGCAACATTTTGTTAGCAGTCTGATCACCTGAATCTTCAGAATACGTAATTACAGGTTGTGAAGCAACCACTGTGGTGGATTTTTGCGCAGGTTTAACGCTGTTATTTTGTGCAGTCACATCGGCCGCAGAAACGGTGTTACCAGGCGTGAGTGGTGTGCCTGTAGCGTTGCCAACCTGAAGCGTTTGACCCACTTCCAGCCCATAAGGTGCCTGAACATTGTTACGCTGGGCGAGATCACGGAAATCGTTCCCGGTGATCCACGCAATGTAGAACAGCGTATCGCCGCGCTTCACGGTATAGGTGCTGCCACCGGTATAACTGCCTTTCGGAATGTTCCCATACTGACGGTTATAGACAATGCGTCCATTTTGGGTCTGAACAGGCTGTTCCACTGGCTGAATCTGAGTCGGCTGCGTCATCGGACGCTGAACGGGCTGAATTGCCGGAGTTTGTTGTGCCGAAGTCGTACCCATTTTAGGCGGAGGTGTAATCAACATTCCGCTGGACGTGTTACCCGACCCGCTGTTTCCGCCGACGGAACTGACGGGCGCAGGCGCATTGTTAGAACTTGTACAGCCTGCCAGCCAGAGCGAAACCAGTGATAATGCCGCAACACGGCTGATGGTGAATTTAGGGCTTCCCGCGCTCATTTATCCCCCAGGAATGTGTTAACTACCAGTGACTTAAAATTTACCGTGATGACACGAATCTTTCGCGCCACACCATACGCTGAATTTGCCTTAATAACCCTGGATAATTCCGAGTCTCAGGCCAACTCCCCCTTTACCAGAGGCACAAAGCGCACGGCTTCCACGGTGTCGATAATAAACTCGCCGCCACGACGACGAACACGCTTCAAAAGCTGCTGCTCGTCCCCGACAGGCAAAACAAGAATGCCCCCCTCATCCAGCTGCGACAACAGGGCTGCAGGAATTTCAGGCGGGGCCGCCGTCACGATGATAGCGTCGAACGGGGCCCGAGCCTTCCAACCCTGCCATCCATCACCGTGTCGTGTCGAAACATTATGTAAATCAAGTTGTTTCAGGCGACGACGCGCCTGCCACTGCAAACCTTTAATACGCTCAACGGAGCACACATGATGAACCAGATGCGCCAGGATGGCGGTCTGATACCCCGAGCCGGTGCCAATTTCCAGCACACGGGAGTCGGGTGTCAGCTCCAGAAGTTCCGTCATGCGCGCCACCATGTAGGGCTGCGAAATCGTCTGGCCCTGCCCGATAGGCAGCGCCACGTTTTCCCACGCTTTGTGTTCAAACGCCTCGTCTACAAATTTCTCACGCGGAACCTGGGCAAGCGCTTCAAGCACGTGCTCGTCGCGGATCCCCTGCGCGCGTAGTTGTTCCAGAAGAGTTTGTACACGTTTGTTTACCATTGCGCGTTCACTCCTGCGCGATCCAACCAACCCAACACCACATCATGCGCGCTATACGCGGTTAAATCTACGTGCAACGGGGTAACCGAAACATAGCCTTCATCTACGGCGGCAAAGTCGGTATCTGGGCCCGCATCGCACTTATCACCAGGAGGACCGATCCAGTAAAGCGTATTTCCACGGGGATCCTGCTGTGGGATTACCTGATCAGCCGGATGTCGGCTTCCGCATCGCGTGACACGTATGCCTTTAATTTCATTCAGAGGGAGATCCGGCACGTTGATATTGAGGATACGCCCGGTGCGCAGCGGCTCACGGCTGAGCGCGCGCAGGATTGAGCAGGTCACCACGGCTGCGGTGTCGTAATGCGTGTGCCCGTTTAACGAGACCGCCAGTGCGGGGAACCCCAGATGACGTCCTTCCATTGCGGCCGCCACGGTACCGGAGTAAATCACGTCATCGCCGAGATTTGGCCCGGCGTTAATACCGGAGACGACGATATCCGGGCGCGGGCGCATTAGTGCGTTCACGCCCAGAAATACGCAGTCTGTCGGCGTGCCCATCTGCACAGCAATATCGCCATTTTCAAAGGTAAAAGTGCGAAGCGATGACTCCAGCGTCAATGAGTTAGACGCTCCACTGCGGTTACGATCGGGGGCCACGACCTGCACATCCGCAAATTCGCGAAGGTGTTTCGCCAGGGTCTGAATGCCCGGCGCGTGGATCCCGTCATCGTTACTCAGCAATATTCGCATAATCACCCGAGGTGTTGATAAGTTCCCTGACCACACTGGTGGCAAAGCTACCTGCCGGCAGCCAGAAGCGTAACTCGACGGTTACGTCATCCCACCAGTTCCAGCTTAACTGCTGCGGATAGAGCAGCATCGCACGGCGTGCTGCTTCGACTTTTTCCCGCACCAGCAATGATTGTAATTCTTGTGCATTCGCCACGGCAGACTGCTCCGCAGCCAGCGCATCGCCCTGCGTTCCCCACTCGCCCGTACCGGGCAACGCGGCGGTAATCATCAGCGTTTTGGCATCCACGCGCGACTGAACATCGGCCATTTCTTCGGCCGTTGCCACAAACCAGCTTCCGCGTCCCGCTAATTGTAGCGCATCGCCAACAACAACTTGATTCGCGTCCGGTTTTTTCAGCCTTTCGCTCACAATCTGATTAAACAACGCACTACGCGCCGCAGACAACCAAAAACTGCGTTTATTCCTGTCACGGACGGGCGCATCACTTTGTGCCCAGCGCAACGCGCCCTGCAGGTTGCTGCCGCCAATACCAAAGCGCTGGGCGCCAAAGTAGTTCGGTACGCCATGGGCGTTGATAGCAGCCAAACGCTTCTCGACGTCGTCACGGTTTGTGATTTCGCGTAGCACCAGCGTAAAGTCGTTACCTTTCAATGCACCCAGACGCAATTTGCGTTTATGCCGGGCGTACTCCAGTACCTTACAGCCTTCAAGCTCAAATTTGCTTAAATCAGGCATCGTATTGCCGGGAACGCGTGCGCAGAGCCACTGTTCAGTGACCGCGTGTTTATCTTTCTGCCCGGCAAAGCTCACTTCACGAGCATGAATTTTGAGGAATTTTGCCAGCGCATCGGCCACAAAGCGGGTATTGCAGCCATTTTTCAGAATGCGCACGAGAATATGCTCGCCTTCGCCATCGGGCGCGAACCCCAGATCCTCGACCACGAGAAAGTCTTCAGGGCTGGCTTTCAGCACTCCGTTCCCCTGCGGTTTACCGTGGAGGTATGTCAGGTTATCGAAGTCTGTCATGCGTTCGCCTTCACCAGCAGTGCCACGGCTTCACAGGCGATCCCTTCGCCACGACCGGTAAAGCCCAGTTTCTCCGTGGTGGTTGCTTTGACATTCACGTCGTCCATATGGCAACCCAGATCTTCAGCAATAAACACGCGCATCTGAGGAATGTGCGGCAACATTTTTGGTGCCTGAGCGATGATCGTCACATCGACGTTGCCCAGGGTGTAGCCTTTGGCCTGAATTCGACGCCAGGCTTCGCGCAGCAACGCACGGCTATCCGCACCCTTGAAGGCCGGGTCCGTGTCAGGAAAGAGTTTACCGATGTCACCCAGCGCAGCAGCACCGAGCAATGCATCGGTTAAAGCATGTAATGCCACGTCGCCATCAGAATGCGCCAGCAGCCCTTTTTCATAAGGAATACGTACGCCGCCAATGATAATTGGGCCTTCTCCGCCAAAGGCGTGTACATCAAAACCGTGTCCAATTCGCATTATGCCTTCTCCTGATGGGTCGAACGGGTAAGATAAAATTCCGCGAGCTGTAAATCTTCAGGGCGCGTCACTTTTATATTATCAGCGCGTCCTTCAACAAGCTCAGGGTGAAAACCGCAATACTCCAGCGCTGAGGCTTCGTCCGTGATGGTCGCACCTTCTTTAAGCGCACGCGTTAAGCAGTCATGGAGTAATTCGCGGGGGAAAAATTGTGGCGTCAGCGCGTGCCATAAATCGACGCGATCAACGGTGTGAGCGATAGCCTGTTTACCCGGCTCGGCGCGTTTCATGGTGTCACGCACCGGTGCGGCCAAAATGCCGCCTGTGTGGCTGGTTTCACTCAACGCCAGCAGGCGCGCGAGATCGTCCTGATGCAGGCATGGACGCGCGGCATCATGCACCAGCACCCACCGGGCATCCCCGGCAGCCCGAATGCCCGCCAGCACGGAATCGGCGCGCTCGGCACCGCCATCGACAACGGTAATCTGCGGATGATTTGCCAGTGGTAACTGCGCGAAGCGCGCATCGCCCGGGCTGATAGCGATGATCACCCGCGTCACCCGTGGATGCGCCAGCAGCGCGGCCACAGCATGTTCGAGGATCGTTTTATCGCCAATTGAGAGGTATTGCTTGGGACATTCTGTCTGCATGCGCCGGCCAAAACCTGCGGCCGGCACCACGGCGCATACGTCCGAAAAAGTTACTGCCATGTCGTAATCCTGGGCCTGATTATCGATTGTTTTGTGCTGAGCCCTGATTGCGTTTAGACGCATCCGGAACCAGACGATAAAAAGTTTCGCCCGGCTTAGTCATACTGAGTTCATTGCGTGCGCGTTCCTCAATCGCCTCTTGCCCGCCATTGAGGTCATCAATTTCAGCAAAAAGTTGATCGTTTCGCGCCTTAAGTTTGGCGTTTGTTGCCTGCTGAGCTGCGACGTCATCGCTCACCCGGCTATAGTCGTGCAGCCCGTTTTTACCGAACCACAACGAGTATTGCAGCCAGATCAGCAAAGCCAGCAACAGCAGCGTTAGTTTACCCATCCTGCCCCCTGAAAAACGGCATCATCATCCCGAAACGCCCCCAGGGCACTACGCCGGGGGTACAGAGATGCCGCAACATCGCGGGCAAATGTACCACATTTTTTCCGCAGAATCGCCCTGCACAATATCGTCACACAGTTGGTTACGGTTTGAATTATGGCTGAAGTTAGCCCATGAGCCACAAAAATAACAGTCCAAACATCAGGACCACCGTCACAATCGTGACCACGGCACTGTAAAGGAGTTTACCATTGAGTAGCGAATGCAGCGCAATGCCGACGACAACCGCCACGGGCATCAGCGCCAGGAAGAATGGCCAGGTGTAGAGGAAGAAGAACAGCGTATTACCGCCGTAAATGAGAAACGGAATACCCAGCGCCAGCAACCACGAGACGAAGCCGACGATGGCCCCAGGAAATGACCAGGTCGTCTCGTCGTCGGTTGCTATAGGCTCCGACCCGGCGGTAATAATGTAGTTTTCACTGTTGCGCATAGCTAATCCTGTGACCATGACTCATCGCTCGGGTGAAAAGCTCCCGAACGATACCGTCTCAGGATCTGATAATATCGTCCCGTCTGAGGAGGTCTAATAATTGGCTTACTAAATTTGTTACCAATTGTTGGCCTTCCAGGTGAATTTCAGGCGATTCAGGCGCTTCGTATACCGAGTCTATTCCGGTGAAATTTCGCAGTTCACCCGCACGCGCTTTTTTATACAGCCCTTTCGGATCGCGCGCTTCGCAAATCTCCAGCGGAGTATCGACAAACACTTCGATAAAGCGATTGTGGCCAACGCATTCACGCACCATCTGGCGCTCTGCCCGGTGCGGAGAGATAAACGCAGTAAGAACCACCAGCCCGGCATCCGCCATCAGGCTCGCCACTTCCCCTACCCGACGGATATTCTCTTTACGATCTTCATCGCTGAAGCCTAAATCGCTGCACAGACCGTGACGCACGTTGTCGCCATCCAGCAGGTACGTGCTTACACCCTGCTGATATAGCGCCTCTTCCAGCGCGCCCGCTACCGTGGATTTACCGGAGCCCGACAGCCCGGTAAACCACAGCACAACCCCACGGTGACCGTGGAGTTGCTCACGCTGAGCGACAGTGACCGGATGAGGATGCCAGACGACGTTCTCATCATGGGCGGCCATTACTTGCCTCCCAGCAGATCGCGCGCACCCCAGTGCGGGAAGTGTTTACGCACCAGCGCGTTCAGTTCAAGTTCGAAGGCGCTGAACTCAGACGCCACGGCGGCCTGTTCGTTAGGCTCGCGCACCATCCCGGCACCGACGGTGACGTTAGTCAGACGGTCGATAAAGATCAGCCCGCCCGTGACCGGGTTTTGCTGATACGGATCCAGCACCAGTGGCTCGTCGAAGGTCAGATCGACCAGGCCGATGCCGTTCAGCGGCAACTCAGCGACCTCACGCTGGGTCAGGTTGTTGATATCTACCTGGAACTGAATACCGTCCACCCGAGCACGGGTTTTCTTGCCCGCAATTTTAATGTCGTAGCTCTGTCCAGCCGTCAGTGGCTGTTCAGCCATCCACACCACATCCACGGATGCACCCTGTACCGCCGCCAGCGTTTCGTGCGCATCCACCAGCAGATCGCCCCGGCTGATATCGATCTCATCTTTTAGCACCAGCGTCACCGCTTCACCGGCTCCCGCCTCTGGCAGATCACCATCGAAAGTGACGATACGGGCAATAGCCGATTCCACGCCAGATGGCAGCACTTTGACGCGCTGACCCACTTTCACGAAACCAGATGCGATAGTGCCGGAGAAACCGCGGAAATCGAGGTTCGGACGGTTAACGTACTGCACCGGGAAGCGCATCGGTTGGGTATCAACCACGCGCTGAATGTCGACAGTTTCCAGCACTTCCAGTAGCGTCGGGCCGCTGTACCACGGCATGTTCGTGCTCTGGGACGCGACGTTATCGCCTTCCAGCGCCGAGAGCGGCACAAAGCGAATGTCCAGGTTGCCTGGCAGCTGTTCGGCAAAGGTCAGGTAGCTCTGGCGGATCTCATCGAATTTTTCTTCGCTGAAATTCACCAGATCCATTTTATTGATCGCCACCACCAGGTGCTTGATCCCCAGCAGCGTGGAAATAAAGCTGTGACGACGGGTTTGATCGAGCACGCCTTTACGGGCGTCGATCAACAGGATCGCCAGATCGCAGGTGGAGGCGCCGGTCGCCATGTTACGGGTGTACTGCTCGTGCCCCGGGGTGTCGGCGATAATAAATTTGCGCTTCTCGGTGGAGAAATAACGATAAGCCACATCAATGGTGATGCCCTGCTCGCGCTCCGCCTGCAGGCCATCCACCAACAGCGCCAGGTCGAGTTTTTCACCCTGGGTGCCGTGACGCTTGCTGTCGTTATGCAGGGAAGAGAGCTGATCTTCGTAAATCTGACGCGTGTCATGCAGCAGACGGCCAATCAGGGTGCTTTTCCCGTCATCCACACTGCCGCAGGTCAGGAAGCGCAGCAGGCTTTTGTGTTGTTGCGCGTGCAGATAAGCTTCTACGCCGCCTTCTTTGGCAATTTGTTGAGCAATGGTCGTGTTCATGGCGGCTCCTTAGAAATAACCCTGACGTTTCTTCAGCTCCATGGAGCCTGCCTGGTCGCGGTCAATCACGCGCCCCTGTCGCTCACTGGTGGTCGACACCAGCATCTCTTCGATGATCTCCGGCAGCGTTTGCGCACTGGATTCCACCGCACCGGTCAATGGCCAGCAACCGAGGGTACGGAAACGCACCATCTGTTTTTTGATCACTTCACCGGGCTGCAGGTCGATGCGATCGTCGTCGATCATCATCAGCATCCCGTCGCGTTCCAGTACCGGACGCTCAGCGGCCAGATACAGCGGAACGATCTCGATATTTTCCAGATAGATGTACTGCCAGATATCCAGCTCGGTCCAGTTGGAGAGCGGGAAGACGCGAATGCTTTCGCCTTTGTTGATCTGGCCGTTGTAGTTGTGCCACAGCTCCGGGCGCTGGTTTTTTGGGTCCCAGCGGTGGAAGCGGTCGCGGAAGGAGTAGATACGCTCTTTGGCACGGGATTTTTCTTCGTCACGGCGCGCGCCGCCAAATGCCGCATCAAAACCGTATTTGTTCAGCGCCTGCTTCAGCCCTTCGGTTTTCATGATGTCAGTGTGTTTGGCGCTGCCGTGCACGAACGGGTTAATGCCCATCGCTACGCCTTCCGGGTTTTTATGCACCAGCAGCTCGCAGCCGTAGGCTTTGGCGGTACGGTCGCGGAATTCGTACATTTCGCGGAATTTCCAGCCGGTATCCACATGCAGCAACGGGAACGGCAGCGTACCCGGATAAAACGCTTTACGCGCCAGATGCAGCATGACGCTGGAATCTTTACCGATGGAGTACATCATCACCGGGTTAGAAAACTCGGCGGCCACTTCGCGGATAATATGGATACTTTCCGCTTCGAGCTGCCGCAGGTGAGTAAGACGTTTTTGGTCCATAACCGTTCCTTAAGCCAAATTTATAACAGAAGAACCAAAGCCTTCTGTGTCGGTTGTGTGCTGAAACCAGGCGAGCGTGCTGTGTAGCTGAACCACTTCCCCCACCACAATCAGGGCGGGCATAGGGGCGTCTTTCGCCAGGGTTGCAAGATGTTCCAGCGTGCCCGTCACAACGTGCTGATCGATGCGCGTGCCGCGAGAAATGACGGCAACGGGCGTTGTCGCCTCGCGACCGTGCTGAATGAGTTGTTCGCTGATGTCCGCCGCCTTCATCGTGCCCATATAGATAGCCAACGTCTGTCGGCTTTGAGCGAGGTGAGACCAGTCGAACGGCGTGCTGTCCGCCTTGTAATGTCCCGTCACAAAGGTGACGCTCTGGGCGTAATCGCGGTGGGTCAGCGGGATACCGGCATAAGCCGTTACCGCAGAAGCCGCCGTGATGCCGGGAACCACCTGGAACGGTACCCCCGCTTCGGCTGCTGCCTGCAGTTCTTCGCCGCCACGACCGAAAATGAACGGATCGCCACCTTTCAGGCGCACCACGGTTTTGCCCGCTTTGGCGGCCGCAACCAACATTTGGTTGGTGTCGTGCTGCGGAACAGAGTGCTCCCCTGCTCGTTTTCCAACGCAGATTTGTTCTGCATCGCGGCGAATCAGTTCGCGCACGCCGTCGGTCACCAGATGGTCATAGAACACCACGTCCGCATCCTGGAGTACCTGTAAACCACGCAGGGTCAGCAGCCCCGCATCACCCGGCCCGGCCCCTACCAGAATGATCTCCCCGCTCGTACTGCCAGGGTTATCCAGTTCGTCTTCGAGGATTTTCTGTGCCGCCCTCTCATTACCGGCATGCATCAGGCTGGCAAAGCGGCCGCGAAACACACGTTCCCAGAAGCGACGACGTTCCGTCACGCTGGTCAGGCGGGTTTTCAGATGATTGCGCCAGTAGCTCGCTTTCTCCGCCATCCGTCCGAGGCTGGTCGGCAACAGCGCTTCGATTTTTTCCCGCAATACGCGCGCCAGTACCGGTGCGGTACCGCCGGAGGAGATAGCGACCAGCAGCGGCGAGCGATCAACAATCGACGGGAAGATAAAGGAACATAAAGGCTGATCGTCCACCACGTTCACCAGACGATAACGCGCCTGGGCTGCGTCAGAGATCCGCTGGTTAAGTTCGCGATCTTCGGTCGCCGCAATCACCAGCACCACGCTGTCGATTTGTGCTTCGTCGAAATCCGCCTCTGCAACGACCTGCACCAGCGCCCCTGCGCGCTGCAGAAATACGATTTTGCGATCGGCAATCTCACCCGTGCCAACAACCAGCACCGGCTTATCTTTAATCGCGGCAAATAAGGGCAGATAGTCCACAGCAGCAACTCACTAACAACGAGGAATAAAGGGACTATAGGGGGCGACTTAGACCGAATGAAATTACGAATTGGAATGAGTAGTTACTCAATGGAATAACGCAATGAAAAAGCAAATATCAAAAAGTGCTTAACACGCGAAATTTCGGGCATTTAAGAGCAATTCAAATTGTGTATGGACGATCACAGTTTCATACTAGGCGGGTTAAAATTTTGCTCTGTTTTTTAAGGACTCACTATGTTTTCCGCAACGCGCCACTGTATTGCTGCCCTGGCGCTCGGCGTTTGCTTTATCCTTCCGGCTCAGGCAAAAAATCAACCTTATGGTGAAATCGCGAATACGCAGGCGCGACATATTGCCACCGTATTTCCTGGCCGCATGACGGGTTCCCCCGCGGAAATGCTCTCCGCTGACTATATACGTCAGCAGTTTGCCGACATGGGTTACCAGAGCGATATCCGCACGTTTCACAGCCGCTATCTCTATACCTCACGCAATAAAACCAAAAACTGGCATAACGTGACGGGCAGTACGGTTATTGCGGCACACGAAGGTAGCGCGGATGAGCAGATCATTATTATGGCGCACCTCGATACCTACGCCCCAATGAGCGACACCGATACCGATAACAATCTCGGTGGTCTGACACTGCAAGGTATGGATGATAACGCCGCGGGTCTGGGCGTGATGCTCGAACTGGCAGAACGAATGAAGGATATACCGACTAAATACGGGATTCGTTTCATTGCCACCAGTGGTGAAGAAGAGGGCAAACTCGGCGCTGAGAATCTCCTGAAGCGCATGAGCGCCAAAGAGAAGAAAAATACCCTGCTGGTGATCAATCTCGATAACCTGATCGTCGGCGATAAGCTCTATTTCAACAGCGGACAAAGTACGCCGGGTACCGTGCGAAAATTGACACGCGACCGGGCACTGGCGATTGCCCGCAGCCATGGGGTCTATGCCACCAGTAACCCAGGCGGCAATCCTGCTTACCCACGAGGAACGGGCTGCTGTAACGATGGTGAGGTGTTCGATAAAGCGGGTATTCCGGTGCTGTATGTGGAAGCAACAAACTGGGCACTAGGGAAGAAAGATGGCTATCAGCAGCGGGCTAAATCGAAAGCCTTCCCGGACGGGACAAGCTGGCATAACGTGATGCTGGATAATCAGCAACACATTGATAGCGCACTACCGCAACGGATTGAACACCGCAGCCGGGATGTGGTGAAAGTGATGCTCCCGCTGGTGAAGGAGCTGGCGAAAGCGAATAAGGCTTAGTGGGCCTGATGCCCTCACCCCAACCCTCTCCCGTTGGGAGAGGGAGGAGATGAGCTCACCCTTCGTGCAACCCGCACTCGCGCTTGAGGCCAAAGAATCGCGTCTCTTCTTCTGCCATTCCCGGTTCCCATTTACGCGTGGTGTGGGTATCCCCCACCGACAGGTAACCCTGATCCCACAGCGGATGGTATTTCAGCCCATGCTTTTGCAGGTACTGATACACCGTCCGGTTATCCCAGTCGATGATCGGCAGCACTTTGAACACCCCGCGCTGAACCGCCAGTACAGGTAGCGTGGCGCGACTGCCGGACTGCTCGCGGCGTAGCCCTGCAAACCAGGTCTGTGCATTAAGCTCTTTCAGCGCCCGGTTCATCGGCTCAACTTTGTTGATCTCATTGTATTTCTCAATGCCCTCAACACCCTGCTCCCAGAGTTTACCGTAGCGCGCCTCCTGCCAGGCGGCGCTTTCAGTCGCGCGGTAGACTTTCAGGTTCAGCTTGAGCTTGTCTGTCAGCTCGTCAATAAACTGGTAGGTTTCCGGGAACAGGTAGCCGGTATCAGTGAGGATCACCGGAATGTCCGGACGAATTTGATTCACCAGATGCAAACTGACCGCCGCCTGAATACCAAAGCTCGACGAAAGCACATAGTCACCCGGCAGGTTTTCCAGCGCCCATGCTACACGCCCTTCGGCGTCCAGCTTTTCCAGTTGGGCGTTGGTTTCTGCAAGCGCCAGAATGCGTTCGACTTTTGGCAGATCGTTCAGGGCGTTTAGATCGAGTACGGACATAATCACCTCGCGTTGTTACTCCCAGAAATCCCGGGCCGGGTCGAGCACCGGGCGAATGATGCCCGCACGCACCGTAAAGTCGCCAAAGCCTTCACCCGCTTCACGCTCTTTCGCCCAGCGCCCAACCAGTTCGTCGACCGAATCGAGGATCTCCGATTCAGTAATGTTTTCACGGTACATTCGTGGGATACGCGTACCGATGCGGTTGCCGCCCAGATGCAGGTTGTAACGGCCTGGCGCTTTACCGACCAGTCCCATCTCTGCCAGCATTGCACGGCCGCAGCCGTTCGGGCAGCCAGTAATGCGCATAACAATATGCTCGTCCGGAATACCGTGTTTTTCCAGAATCGCTTCAACTTTGTCAGTGAATGACGGCAGGAAACGCTCCGCTTCGGCCATCGCCAACGGACAGGTCGGGAATGACACACAGGCCATCGAGTTTTCGCGCTGCGGTTTCACCGCATTCATCAACCCATGATCGCGTGCCAGTTTCTCGATCTTCGCCTTCTGGTTTTCAGGCACACCAGCAATGATCAGGTTCTGGTTGGCGGTAATGCGGAACTCACCCTTGTGGATCTTCGCAATTTCCAGCAAACCGGTTTTCAGTGGACGTCCCGGATAATCCAGAATACGGCCGTTTTCAATAAACAGCGTCAGGTGCCATTTGTTGTCGATACCTTTGACCCAGCCGATACGATCACCGCGACCGGTGAATTCGTAAGGGCGGATCGGCTCAAATTTGATACCGGCGCGACGTTCCACTTCTTCTTTAAACGGCTCAACGCCCACGCGCTCCAGGGTGTATTTGGTTTTCGCGTTTTTACGGTCGGTACGGTTACCCCAGTCGCGCTGGGTGGTTACCACCGCTTCTGCCACCGCCAGCGTATGCTCGAGCGGCAGGAAGCCAAACTCACTCGCGGTACGGGCATAGGTTTTCTTGTTACCGTGTTCGATGGACAGACCGCCGCCCACCAGCAGGTTAAAGCCCACCAGCTTGCCGTTTTCGGCAATTGCCACGAAGTTCATGTCGTTGGCGTGCAGATCGATATCGTTCTGCGGCGGGATCACTACCGTGGTTTTGAACTTACGCGGCAGATAGGTCTGGCCAAGGATTGGTTCTTCGTCGGTGGTGGCGACTTTTTCCTGATCGAGCCAGATCTCCGCATAAGCGCGCGTACGCGGCAGCAGGTGCTCAGAGATCTTCTTCGCCCACTCATAGGCTTCGGCGTGCAGCTCGGACTCATACGGGTTCGAGGTGCAGAGCACGTTACGGTTCATGTCGTTGGCGGTCGCCAGCGCGTCCAGCCCAACCGAGTGCAGCATCTGGTGTACCGGCTTCACGTTCTTCTTCAGAATGCCGTGGAACTGGAAGGTCTGACGGTTAGTCAGACGGATGCTGCCATAAATCGTATTTTCGCCGGCAAACTTGTCGATCGCCTGCCACTGTTTAGTGGTGATGACCCCACCCGGCAGGCGGCAGCGCAGCAGCATCGCGTGACGCGGCTCCAGCTTCTGCTCAGCACGCTCGGCGCGGATATCGCGATCGTCCTGCTGGTACATACCGTGAAAACGGATCAACAGGAAGTTGTCGCCTTTGAAACCGCCGGTGAGACCGTCATTCAGATCTTCAGCAATGGTGCCGCGCAGATAGTTGCTTTCCAGCTTCATGCGCTCGGCGTCTGTCAGTTTACCTTCGACCACCAGTGGCCCTGGATGTTTTTCGCTCATTAGTAGACATCTCGCTGATAACGGCGCTCAACGCGCAGCTCACTTAAATATTCATCTGCCGTTTCGGCATCCATACCACCGAATTCGGCAATCACTTCCAGCAAAGCCTGCTCAACGTCTTTCGCCATGCGATTGGCGTCGCCGCAGACATAAATGTGGGCACCGTCATTGATCCAGCGCCACAGCTCTGCGCCCTGTTCGCGCAGTTTATCTTGTACGTATACTTTTTCTTTCTGGTCACGAGACCAGGCCAGATCGATGCGGGTCAGAACGCCTTCTTTAACATAGCGCTGCCACTCAACCTGGTAGAGAAAATCTTCCGTAAAGTGCGGGTTGCCGAAGAACAGCCAGTTTTTACCCGGTGCTTCATCTGCCGCACGCTGCTGCATGAATGAACGGAACGGGGCGATACCGGTGCCTGGGCCAATCATAATGACCGGCGTTTCCGGGTTAGCAGGTAGACGGAAGTTGTCATTGTGTTCAATAAAGACGCGCACTTCGCCCTCTTCTTCGACACGGTCAGCCAGGAAGCTGGATGCACCGCCCGCGCGAGCGCGGCCTTCGATGTCATAACGGACCACACCCACGGTGATGTGCACTTCGCTCTCCACTTCTGCCTGCGAAGAAGCGATGGAGTACAGACGCGGGGTCAGAGGACGCAGCAAGCCGATCAGCACATCGGCATCCAACTGTGCCGGTGAGAAACGCACCATATCGACAATTGGCGTTGTTGCCGCGTAATGCTGCAGCTTCGCCTTATCACCCACGAATGGCAGCAGCGATTCGCTGCGGGTTAAGGTGGCGTAATTTTCTACAATATTCGGGGTATTCACCGTCAGTTCAAAATGCCACTGCAGCGCTTCAGAGAGCGACTGCGTTTTGCCTTCGACAGTCACGGGCTCATCACCTTTCAGCCACAGCAGTTCGACCAGCTCTTTTACCAGCGCCGGATCATTCTGATACCAGATCCCCAACGCATCACCCGGTTGATAACGCAGGCCAGAGTCACCAAGATCGATTTCGATATGGCGCACATCTTTTTCAGAATCACGGCCGGTAATTTTCTGGTTAACCGACAGGCTCGCGGCCAGCGGAGCCTCTTTGGTGTAAGGGCTGGTATGGATGTCGTTGACGGCACCCGTCGCGGTAAACGCGGCCTGTGCCTGCGTCTCTTTCGGGACACGCGCTTTCAGCACCTCAACGATGCGGGCACGCCATTCGGCGGCGGCGGTCTGGTATTCCACGTCGGCATCGACGCGGTCCAGCAGACGTTCTGCGCCCAGTTCAGCCAGCTTGCTGTCGAAATCTTTACCGGACTGGCAGAAGAATTCATAGGAGGTATCGCCCAGACCAAACACGGCAAAGGCCGTGCCATCCAGTTTTGGCGCTTTTTTCGAGAACAGGAACTTATGCAACGCCACCGCTTCTTCAGCAGGTTCACCTTCCCCCTGCGTTGAGGCGACAACCACCAGCAGTTTTTCTGACGCGATCTGTTTAAATTTATAATCCCCGGCGTTGACCAGGTTCACGTTCAGTCTGGCAGCCAGCAGATCGTCACGCAGCGCTTCTGCCACACGTCGTGCGTTGCCCGTCTGTGAGGCGGAAATCAACGTAATGGCCGGAATTTCTACGGCCGTTGCCGGAGCGGCAGCCACAGCGCCCGGTTGCTGATTGAGCATTCCCCAGAAATAACCGGAGACCCAGGCAAGCTGAGTGGGAGAAAAATCAGAGGTGGCAGCCTGAAGGCGCGCCAGTTGCTCCGGGTTCAGGGGAAGCAAATTTGAAGGTGGGGCCTGTGTTGTCATGCGTCGTTATGTTCCAGTAGCCAAGCGGACTTTAAGCGAATAAATCCAAACTGAAGATAAGGTTAACGGCGAGCATACTAACAATTAAAGAAGGGATGGAAATAATAAATAACCAAATGGACTAACCTGTTTTAGTTATCACACTTAACGATAAAACAGATTAATTAACTGATTGAAATATCACAACAAAGATCACAAAAAATAACCACCACCTGCGGTCCAGGCTTCAGAGCCGTTTTAGTTAATGCTAAAAATTGTGCTTTCCGGTACTATGCGGCGGTTTTTTCCGCATTACTGAGAGCGATCATGTCCACCACACTGTTTAAAGATTTCACCTTCGAAGCCGCCCACCACCTTCCGCATGTTCCTGAAGGACATAAATGTGGCCGTCTGCACGGGCACTCGTTTATGGTGCGTCTTGAGATCACCGGTGAAGTCGATCCGCATACCGGTTGGATCATGGACTTCGCTGAGCTGAAGGCGGCGTTTAAGCCAACTTACGATCGTCTGGATCACTATTACCTGAATGATATTCCGGGCCTTGAAAACCCGACCAGCGAAGTGCTGGCAAAATGGATCTGGGATCAGATCAAACCGCTGGTACCGCTGCTGAGCGCAGTGATGATCAAAGAGACCTGCACCGCCGGCTGCGTCTATCGCGGCGAGTAAAAAAAAAAGCCCGGTTAAACCGGGCTTTTTTTTAGGCAATATTCAGGTACTTGTGCGTCTGCATCGACAGACGCCAGTTACGCGCTATACAGGTTTCAATGCACAGGCGCGTTGCATCCTCTTTCTGGCTGATAGGCTGCAGGGCAATGACCCGCTGCTTTTCGTCCGAGAGCGTTGCCAGCAGTTCATCCAGCGCTTCAATATCACGCACGCGTCCTACCGGGTGTTTAATCTCATCAGCACGTTCCAGCGCCTGAGACAGGACATCGTATCCGCCGCGCATATTCACTTTCGGTGATACCGTCACCCAGGTGGTGTGAGAGCAACGCACTTCATGGGTACCGCTGGTTTCAATCTGGCAGCTGTAACCGTTCTTTTCGAGCAGCTCGGTTAGCGGCGTCAGATCGTGGATGCAGGGTTCACCGCCGGTGATCACCACATGGCGCGCCGTCCAGCCCTGACGACCAATAATGGCCAGCAGATCTTCTGAACTGCCCGCGCCCCACTTATCGCTCTCTTTGGTTTTCGCCAGAATGCTAAACAGCGACACTTCCCGATCTGCGAGCTTATCCCACGTATGTTTGGTATCACACCAGGCACAGCCAACCGGGCATCCCTGTAAACGAATAAAGATAGCGGGAACGCCGGTAAAGTAACCCTCGCCTTGCAGGGTCTGGAACATCTCGTTAATCGGGTACTGCATAGTCATCTCAGTAAAAGGGATAAACGATAAGTATCGCAGATCCCCGCCAGATGGTCATGCTCGATCGGTGCTTTGCGCGCCAATCGCCGTCATAAACCGTTCAGTGATCTGCTGTGGACGGGTGATTGCCCCACCAACAACGACCATATGCGCTCCCAGCGCCAGGCATCTGGCCGCGCGCTCAGGGGTATCGACGTTGCCTTCGGCAACCACCGGAACCGTGACGGCAGCCAGTACATCCTTCAGGAATCCGCAATCATTGTCGGGTAAAGCATGACCCGCGCTTTCCACCGTATAACCGTAAAGCGTGGTTCCGACACAATCAAAGCCCAGCTCCTGCGCGGTTACGGCCTCTTCTACGCTGGAAATATCCGCCATCAGCACTATCCCGGGGTAACGTGTACGGATGTGACTGACCAGCGTTTTCAGTGATTCACCGCCAGGACGCTCGCGCGCTGTCGCATCAAGTGCAATGATTTCCGGAGAGACGCTCATCAGCTCATCCACTTCTTTCATCGTGGCAGTGATAAACACCGCGCTACCAGGATAATCCCGCTTGATGATGCCGATAACGGGTAAAGAAACCTCCTGTTTAATGGCCACAATATCCACCACGCTGTTGGCGCGGATGGCAGCAGCCCCACCCTGAAACGCTGCCCGCGCCATCCGGGACATAATAAATGGGCTATGCAGAGGTTCATTCTCCAGCGCCTGACAAGAGACGACCAGTTTTCCTTTCAGGTTATCCAGTACAGTTTTCATTACGATAAGATCTCTTCAACTTCGTTTTTGATAATCGTGACATGCGGGCCATAAATGACCTGAACACCGTTACCGCGCACAATGACGCCGCGTGCACCAGTGGCTTTCAATGCAGCGTCATTCACTTTGCTGCCGTCTTTCACCGTGACACGAAGGCGCGTGGCGCAGCAGTCCACCTCGTCCAGATTGCCTTTTCCACCCAGCCCGGCGATTACCGCTGCAGCGCGCTCGCTTTGCGGCAGAGTAACCTCATCCACCACCGCCTCTTTTTCACGACCCGGCGTGGCAAAATCAAAACGATTAATCAGATAGCGGAACGTGAAGTAGTAGAGGAAGAACCACGGGACGCCCACAAGCGGTACGAACATCCAGTGGGTTTTGGCCTCACCCTGAAGAATGCCAAACAGCACGAAGTCGATAAAACCGCCGGAGAAGGTTTGTCCGATGGTGATGTGTAAAATATGCGCGAGCATAAACGCCAGCCCATCAAACAAGGCATGAATGACATACAACACCGGCGCAATGAACAGGAATGAGAACTCAATGGGTTCCGTAATTCCCGTCAGGAAAGAGGTTAATGCCGCAGAGAGCAGCAGCCCGGCGACGCGTTTTTTGTTCTCGGGTTTTGCCGTGTGGTACATCGCCAGACATGCACCGAGCAGGCCAAACATCATCGTAATGAAGCGCCCGGACATGAAACGCGACGTCCCTTCGTAAAACTGACGCGTCGCAGGATCGGCCAGTTGCGCGAAGAAGATCCGCTGAGTCCCCTCGACCAGATGACCGTTGACGATCTCACTCCCGCCGAGCGCAGTGGTCCAGAAAGGAAGATAGAAGATGTGATGTAAACCGAACGGGCCGAGCATACGCAAAATGAAACCATAGAGCATCGTGCCCAGGTAACCCGTCGCATCTACCAGCCCACCCAGACCAAAGATCAGTTTCTGGAAATGCGGCCAGACGACGGTCATGACGGCCCCGACGAGTATTGCCGCCAGCGAGCTGATAATGGGGACAAAACGTGAACCGCCAAAGAAGCCCAGAAATTGCGGAAGCGCAATTTTATTAAACCGGTGATGGAGTGCGCAGGTCACAAGGCCGATCACCACGCCCCCGAACACGCCGGTTTCCAGCGTCTGAATCCCCAGCGTCATACCCTGTCCCACAGCGCCAGGATTATCATGCGCCAGTTTTCCGGTGAGGATCAGCAGCGCGTTAATGGTGGCATTCATCACCAGAAAAGCGAGCAACGCCGCCAGCCCTGCCGTGCCCTTATCGCTTTTTGCCAGCCCGACAGCCACCCCAACCGCGAACAGCACCGACAGGTTCGCAAACACAATTGAACCCGCACTGCTCATGATGGTGAAGATGGCCTGTAACCAGCCCACATCTAAAAACGGGTAAGCCGCGAGGGTATTTGGATTCGATAACGCGCCACCTATCCCCAGCAGCAGACCCGCCGCAGGCAATACGGCGATAGGTAACATAAAGGATTTGCCAAAGCGCTGCGCTTTTTCAAACCATCCCCCGGAAGAAGCCCCACTGAACATTTGCATCATTTTTTCATCCCCCAATGTAGTGATGAAAATTTTTACCATATAAATATCATTTAGTGAAAATAACCATCAAAAACCAGGAGGCCGATCATACTTTTTCGAAATGACTGGCATCTTTCCCCTGCTTTCCGCCACACTAGTCGCAGAGAAACGCACTAAGGATCTAGCATGCCAGACCATGAAAACCTGCTGCTGAAGCTACGCCAGGAGGCTTCCGGGTATAGCCCAACGCAACAAAAACTCGGCGAGTTTGTTCTCAACGATCCTGCACGGGTGCTCTACCTGACGATCACTGAACTGGCGCGCGAAAGTCGTACCAGCGAGGCCAGCGTCACGCGTCTTTGCCGTACGCTGGGTTGCAAGGGATATAACGAATTTAAAATGGCACTTGCGCTGGATATACAGCAGGGCCAGCCCGCACGACAGGCCGGAGATGAAATTGATAACGTCGTCGATGAGTCGGTACAGGCTTTGCAGGATACCGCCAGACTCCTCGACCGGGCGTTGCTTGAAAAAGCGGCACTGGCGCTGCATCAGGCGCAATCGGTGCAGATTTATGGTGTTGCAGCCAGCGCGATCCTCGGTGAGTATCTGCATTACAAGTTGTTGCGACTGGGCAAACCCGCGCAACTGTTTAGCGATATGCACCGCGCAGCCATGAATGCGACAACCCTTTCGAAAGAGACCCTGGTCGTGGCCATCTCCAGTTCTGGTTCAACGCGGGATTTACTCCACGTGGTGAAACTTGCACGCAAGCGCGGTGTTAAGGTATTGGCTCTCAGCAATACCCCCCGTAGCCCGCTGGCTTCCCTGAGCGATATTCAGCTGGTTGCCGCCAAGCCAGAGGGTCCCCTCAGCGCTGGCGCACTCAATGCTAAAGTTGGCGTCATGCTGCTGGTCGAGTTGCTGACCACCTCCATGATTGCGCTGGATGGTCATTATGGTGATGTTAGCCAGCAAACAGCCAGCGCTACGCTCCCTCTGTTGCTCTAAAAATCATCCGCAGGATAAATAAAACGGCCTGCGGTTTATGATATTCAGTTCCACTTAAATCATTTACCGGACAAATGAATGGTGTAACAAAGTATGTTTTTTATTACATTTTGAATAACTATTAGCAAGAAGAATAAAACTGAAAATAATGCTTAAAATCATCAAGTTAAAATATTAATTTTTATAAATTGAATTTTTTGTCTTTCCACAATGTCCAATACATCCACCTGATTTCCTTTTCTTAAAATAAGCTTAAGAAACCTTCATTTTCGGTGTTTTATTATTTAAATGCCGTTTACTTTTGTGCGCCTACAATCCGCCTCATCAATCATAATGAGACGGTATTAATGAAGATGTTATTGATTACAGGCGTGACAGGATTTCTGGGCGGTGCAGTACTTGAAAAAATACTGACCAACGACAACCCCGTAAAACTCCTTTTACTCGCGCGTGCCAGCGATCAGCAAAGTGGGCTGGAACGTGTGCAAGAGAACATGCGCAAATTCAATGTGCCAGAGAATAAGCTGGCCTCTCTGAGCGTGGATAATATCCTCATTGGCGACCTCAGCCATCCGGAAGCATTTCTGGACGACCCGCGCCTGGACCAGGTCACGCACGTCGTTAACTGTGCGGCTGTTGCGTCGTTTGGTAATAATCCGCTGATCTGGAAGGTCAATGTCGAGGGTACGCTCGCACTCGCGCGTCGCATGGAACGAGTGACGGCCTTACAGCGTTTCCTGCACGTGGGCACGGCAATGTCATGCACGCCGGAACAGGATTCGCTGGTCGCCGAAAGTGCTGAATTCAGAGAAAATGCCGAACACCTGGTGGAATATACGTTTTCGAAGTCAACTATCGAACAGCTGATGCGCCAGGAGTGCCCGAACCTGCCACTGCTTATCGCTCGCCCGTCCATTGTCGTCGGCCATACCCGTCACGGCTGCACACCGTCGAGCAGCATTTTCTGGGTCTTTAGCATGGGTCTGATGCTGCAGAAGTTTATGTGCTCAATGGAAGACAGAATCGACGTTGTTCCGGTGGATTATTGCGCCGATGCGTTGTTAATGCTGCTCACCAGCAACGCTCGTCCGGGAGAAGTGGTACATATTTCTGCAGGGGAAGAGAACAGCGTTCGCTTTGCGGATATCGATCAGGCAATGGCGCAGGCGCTGGAGAAAGCCCCCGTCGGTGATCGGTATGCTCAGGTCAGCTACGAAACGCTGGTCAAAATGCGCCGCGAACTGAAACATATTTTTGGCCCGTGCAATGAACGTCTGATGCTGAGAGCAATGCGCTTATACGGTGCCTTTGCCACGCTTAACGTGCGTTTCAGCAACGACAAGCTGCTCAGCATGGGCATGTCCAAACCGCCGCGTTTTACTGACTATATCGCCCGCTGCGTACAGACGACTCAGGGGCTGACAATTCCGGAACAGATGGCTGTCGATTTTAAATAACCAAAAAAAATGCCAGTCATTCGACTGGCATTTTCATTCTAAGACTTAAAGGCTATTACTGGCCTTTGATCTCTTTACGACCGTTGTATGGTGCTTTTTCGCCCAGAGCTTCTTCGATACGAATCAGCTGGTTGTATTTAGCAACACGGTCAGAACGGCTCATAGAACCCGTTTTGATCTGGCCTGCAGCGGTACCAACAGCCAGGTCAGCAATGGTAGCGTCTTCAGTTTCGCCTGAACGGTGAGAGATAACAGCGGTGTAGCCAGCGTCTTTCGCCATTTTGATCGCAGCCAGAGTTTCGGTCAGAGAACCGATCTGGTTGAATTTGATCAGGATGGAGTTAACGATGCCTTTCTCGATGCCTTCTTTCAGGATCTTGGTGTTGGTTACGAACAGATCGTCACCAACCAGCTGGATTTTGTCGCCCAGTACTTTGGTCTGGTATGCGAAACCAGCCCAATCAGATTCGTCCAGACCGTCTTCGATAGAAACGATTGGGTACTGTTTGGTCAGGTCTTCCAGGAAGTGAGTGAACTCTTCAGAGGTGAACGCTTTGTTGCCTTCGCCAGCCAGAACGTATTTACCGTCTTTGTAGAATTCAGATGCTGCACAGTCCATCGCCAGGGTGATGTCTTTGCCCAGCTCGTAGCCAGCAGCTTTAACTGCTTCTGCGATTACAGCCAGTGCTTCTGCGTTAGAACCCAGGTTTGGCGCATAGCCACCTTCGTCACCAACAGCAGTGTTCATACCTTTAGCTTTCAGAACTTTAGCCAGGTTGTGGAACACTTCAGAACCCATGCGTACCGCTTCTTTCAGTGATTTCGCGCCAACTGGCTGAATCATGAATTCCTGAATATCAACGTTGTTGTCCGCGTGCTCACCACCGTTGATGATGTTCATCATTGGTACTGGCATGGAGTATTTGCCTGGGGTGCCGTTCAGTTCAGCAATGTGTTCGAACAGTGGCATACCTTTCGCTGCAGCTGCTGCTTTGGCGTTCGCCAGGGAAACAGCCAGGATTGCGTTCGCACCGAAGTTAGATTTGTTTTCAGTACCGTCCAGATCGATCATGATCTTGTCGATGCCAGCCTGGTCTTTGGCGTCTTTGCCAAGGATTGCCTGAGCAATAGGACCGTTTACAGCGCCAACCGCTTTCAGTACGCCTTTGCCCATGAAACGGGATTTGTCGCCATCGCGCAGTTCCAGCGCTTCGCGGGAACCAGTAGAAGCACCTGATGGAGCCGCTGCCATACCGACGAAACCACCTTCCAGATGAACTTCGGCTTCAACGGTCGGGTTACCACGGGAGTCGATGATTTCACGACCGATGACTTTAACGATTTTGGACATTAGATTTTCCTCAGTACAAGTTAAACTAAAACTCCAGACAAACAACGCGTACCTGGGGTACGCGTTGCCGTTCTAACTTTTTTTACTTCGCCTGACGCTTCTGGTAGTCGCTGGCGGCCTTCACGAAGCCTGCAAACAGCGGATGCCCGTCACGTGGCGTTGAAGTAAATTCCGGGTGGAACTGGCAGGCGACAAACCACGGATGGTTTGGCACTTCAATGATCTCGACTAACTGATCATCCCCGGAGCGGCCCGCAACACGCAGACCCGCGGCTTCAATTTGTTTCAACAACATGTTGTTGACTTCATAGCGGTGACGATGACGTTCGGTGATGGTTGACTCGCCATACAGCTTGCGAACCACGCTATCGTCGGACAGCTGGCAGGCCTGTGCGCCAAGACGCATGGTGCCACCCAGATCGCTCTTCTCGGTACGGACTTCGACGTTACCATCTTCGTCACGCCATTCTGTGATAAGCGCCACTACAGGGTACTTACAGTCTGGCACAAATTCCGTAGAGTTCGCGTTTTCCATTCCCGCTACGTTGCGCGCAAATTCGATCAGCGCAACCTGCATACCCAGACAGATGCCGAGGTATGGAATATTGTTTTCACGCGCATAGCGCGCGGTGGCGATCTTGCCTTCTACACCACGGTAACCGAAGCCACCAGGGATCAGAATAGCATCCAGATCTTTCAGGATTTCAACGCCACGCGTTTCAACATCCTGCGAATCAATCAGCTTGATATTCACGGAGACACGGTTCTTCAGACCACCGTGTTTCAGCGCTTCGATCACTGACTTATAGGCATCTGGCAGTTCGATATACTTGCCGACCATACCGATAGTCACTTCACCAGCCGGATTCGCTTCTTCATAAATAACCTGTTCCCATTCAGACAGGTTAGCTTCCGGACAGTTCAAGCTGAATCGTTTACAAATATAATCGTCCAGGCCCTGTGATTTCAACAGGCCCGGGATTTTATAAATGGAATCGACATCTTTCATTGAAATAACGGCTTTTTCAGGCACGTTACAGAACAATGCAATTTTCGCACGTTCGTTCGCCGGGATAGCACGATCAGAACGGCAAACCAGGATGTCAGGCTGAATACCAATAGAGAGCAGCTCTTTCACCGAGTGCTGAGTCGGTTTGGTTTTCACTTCACCTGCGGCTGCCATGTAAGGCACCAGCGTCAGGTGCATGAACAGCGCGTGTTCACGACCAATATCCACCGCCAGCTGACGAATCGCTTCCAGGAATGGTAAGGATTCGATATCCCCCACAGTACCGCCGATTTCAACCAGCACCACATCATGCCCTTCGCCACCGGCAAGAACACGTTCTTTAATTGCGTTGGTGATGTGTGGGATAACCTGCACGGTCGCGCCCAGGTAGTCACCACGGCGCTCTTTACGCAGAACGTCGGAATAGATGCGGCCAGTCGTGAAGTTGTTACGACGGGTCATTTTAGTGCGGATGAAACGCTCGTAGTGGCCAAGATCCAGATCGGTTTCAGCGCCGTCTTCAGTAACGAACACTTCCCCGTGTTGGGTTGGGCTCATGGTGCCCGGATCGACGTTGATGTACGGATCCAGTTTCATCATGGTCACATTGAGGCCACGGGCTTCAAGAATGGCTGCGAGGGAGGCTGCGGCAATGCCTTTACCCAGAGAGGATACGACCCCGCCGGTCACAAAAATATAGTTCGTTGTCATGCTGAACCTGAGAAGTTAGGGTGAAACGATGGAATAACCAGGACGGGAAAGTAGTATACCCGAACACGGCGAGCGCCACAAACTTTCATTCTCCGTCTCCATTCCAGGCCATGACAAACATAAGGAGTGAGAAAATAGCCCGTTTTGGGTAAATGTTTTTGACGCAAATCAAGCGCTTGTCATTTAAAAAATCACACAAATTGCGCTTGATCGCAAAAATCCGTTAGAGATCAGATTCCTGGCGTTTTACTTCCTGCCAGACTTCTTCCATCACATCGAGGTCTACACCGGTCATTTCCAGGCCACGCGAGGCCACAATACGTTCGACTTCGCGAAAACGACGCTCGAACTTAATGTTGGCTTTTTGCAGCGCGGTTTCCGCTTTTACACCCAGGTGGCGTGAAAGGTTGACAGTCGCAAACAGCAGATCGCCCATCTCCTCTTCCAGCTTTGCTTCATCCACCACTGCCTGCTGAGCTTCGTGCATCACTTCGTCGATCTCTTCATGCACTTTGTCCAGTACCGGGCCGAGGGACGTCCAGTCAAATCCCACTGCAGAGCAGCGTTTCTGAATTTTATGTGCGCGCATCAGTGCGGGCAGACTCAGAGGAATATCGTCCAGCGCGGAGTGCTGAGATTTCTCTGCGCGTTCGGCACTTTTGATTTGTTCCCAGCGGACCAGCACTTCCGCACTGTTCCCCGCAGTAGCATCACCAAAAATATGGGGGTGGCGGCGCTCAAGCTTGTCGCTAATAGCGGCACAGATGTCGTCAAAGTTAAAACGCCCCTCTTCCTGCGCCATTTGTGCATAGAACACCACCTGGAAAAGCAGATCGCCCAACTCGCCGCGCAGGTCGTCAAAATCTTCGCGAGAGATGGCGTCCAGCACCTCATAGGTCTCTTCAAGTGTGTACGGGGCGATGGTGGCGAAAGTCTGCTCTTTGTCCCACGGACAGCCGTTTTCCGGGTCCCGAAGACGTTTCATGATGCCGAGCAGGCGGTCGATTTGAGTCATAGTGTTTTCCATTAAAAAAACAAGCCGGGTGGCGGCAAAGCCTTACCCGGCTTACAGAAGAGTGTGTTTAACCGCCGTGCAGACGACGCGCGTCAATCACATCCGGCACCTGGTTCAGTTTGCCAAGCACGCGGCCCAGCACCTGCAGGTTATAGATTTCGATGGTCATATCGATGGTAGCAAGCTGCTCGCGGGTATCACTGCGGCTGGCGACGCCCAGCACGTTGACCTTCTCGTTAGCAAGAATGGTGGTAATGTCGCGCAGCAGGCCGCTGCGATCGTTGGCAGTGACACGCACCACCAGCGAGTAACCCGCGGAATAGCTCTCGCCCCATACCGCCTCCACGATGCGCTCCGGCGCATGCGACTGTAGCTCGGCAAGCTGGTCGCAGTCGGAGCGGTGAATCGAAATCCCGCGCCCCTGCGTGATAAAGCCGACGATATCGTCGCCAGGGATAGGCTGGCAGCAGCGGGCAATGTGGTGCATAAGATTGCCTACGCCTTCCACTACCACGCGGCCATTGTCTTTGCTGCGCTGTTGCGGTGCGTAGGTTTTCTGCTGCAGCTGTTTCAGCGCTGCTGCATCCTGCTCTGCCGCACTTGGCTTATTGAACTGCGCCTGCAGGAAGTTCACCATCTGATTCAGACGGATATCGCCGCCGCCAATGGCCGCTAACAGCTCATCAAGCTCGTTAAAGTTGTAGCGCGGCAGCAGGAACTTCTCCGCCTCTTTCAGGCTGATGCCAATATGCTCCAGCTCGTCATCAAGGATCTGGCGACCAGCAAGGATGTTCTTGTCACGATCCTGTTTACGGAACCAGGCGTGGATTTTTGAGCGCCCACGGCTGGTCGTCACGTAACCCAGGTTTGGATTCAGCCAGTCCCGGCTCGGGTTTGGCTGCTTCTGGGTGATAATTTCAATCTGGTCGCCCATCTGCAACTGATAGGTGAACGGTACAATGCGCCCGCCGATTTTCGCCCCGATACAGCGGTGCCCCACATCACTGTGGATATGGTAGGCAAAATCGAGCGGTGTAGAGCCCGCAGGCAGGTCAACGACATCCCCTTTCGGGGTAAAGACATACACCCGGTCGTCAAAGACCTGGCTGCGCACTTCGTCAAGCATCTCGCCGGAGTCGGCCATCTCTTCTTGCCACGCAATCAGCTTACGCAGCCAGGCGATGCGGTCTTCATGGCCAGAACGCGCCCCACCGGAGGTGCCTTCTTTATATTTCCAGTGCGCGGCAACGCCCAGTTCGGCGTCTTCGTGCATCTGTTTGGTACGGATCTGAATTTCGACCGTTTTGCCGCCAGGGCCGAGCACAACGGTATGAATAGACTGGTAGCCGTTAGGTTTCGGGTTCGCGACATAGTCATCGAACTCATCCGGCAGGTGGCGGAAGTGAGTGTGCACTATCCCCAATGCGGCGTAGCAGTCCTGCAGACGCTCCGCCACGATACGTACCGCGCGCACGTCAAACAGCTCGTCAAAGGCGAGATGTTTCTTCTGCATTTTGCGCCAGATACTGTAGATGTGCTTTGGTCGACCGTAGACTTCAGCACGCACATTCTCTTCTTTCATTGACTGACGCAACCCGCTGACAAACTCCTCGATATAATGCTCGCGGTCGATACGGCGCTCATGCAGCAGTTTGGCAATGCGTTTATATTCCGCCGGGTGCAGATAGCGGAAGCAGTAATCTTCCAGTTCCCATTTCAGCTGACCAATCCCTAAACGGTTCGCGAGCGGCGCATAGATGTTTGTACACTCTTTGGCTGCCAGCACGCGCTCGTCTTCCGGTGCATCCTTCACTTCACGCAGATGGGCAATACGCTCAGCAAGTTTGATGACCACACAGCGGAAATCATCCACCATGGCCAGCAGCATGCGGCGAACGTTATCGACCTGTTCTGAAGAGACAGAATCAGTGTGCGCAGCCTTAAGCTGGCGGATAGCCGCCATATCGCGTACGCCGTGGATCAGCGCCACTACCGATTTTCCAACGCTTTCGCGCAGCACGTCTTCAGTGACGACGTCCGCATCGGCAAGAGGGAACAGAAGCGCAGCCTGCAGCGTTTCGATGTCCATGTTCAGCATGGATAAGATTTCAACCATCTCCACGCCGCGCCATAAGAGAAGATCGGCATCCTGATGCCCCTGCGTGGTGCGCAGACAATAGGCCCAGGTTTCGGTTAAGCGTTCACACGACTGCTGGCTGGAAATTCCCAGACTTGCGATCCATTTTTGTGGGTCAAATTCCCCAGCTTTATTAAGATGTGCACTTCTTACCGCAACCATTGTCCTCTCCTTTAGGGACCAGGGCCTGTCGAAGTCGACAAGCCAAACAAATTAGATGTGCTCGAACAACACCATCGATTCCAGATGTCCAGTGTGCGGGAACATGTCCAGCATTGCCAGACGTCGAATCTGGTAACCCGCACTGATTAATGCCTCACTGTCACGGGCAAGCGTTGCCGGGTTACAGGAAACATAGACCACACGCTTCGGCGCGAGTTTAATAATATGTGCCATGACACCCGGTGCACCCGCACGAGCCGGGTCGAGTAAAATTTTATCAAAGCCCTGCTTCGCCCACGGCTGTTGGGTGACATCTTCCTCAAGATTTTGATGAAAGAAGGTCACATTTTGCAAGCCGTTCTGCTCCGCGTTCTCCTGCCCTTTAGCCACCAGCGCCTCAACACCTTCCACGCCGACGACGCTCGCGGCTTTTTGCGCCAACGGCAACGTGAAGTTACCCATTCCGCAGAACAGATCGAGCACTCGATCGCTTTTCTGAACATCCAGCCACGCCAGCGCTGTCTCAACCATCTGCTGGTTAACGCCATCATTCACCTGAATGAAATCCCGCGGGCTGAACGTTAAGCGTAGTCCGTTTGACGCATACCAGGGCGCGTCACCTGTAACCTGCTCAAGTATCTCGCTTTGTGGTGCCAGGAAAAGCGCCAGGTCGTGGGAATGCGAAAAGTGTTCCAGTTTTTCGCGATCTTTTTTCGACAGCGGCGCGGTGTGGCGCAAAACCATCAGCGGGCCATTATTTGCCATGACCAGTTCGACATGCCCAAGGTGGCGAACGCCATCCAGCCCGGAGAGACAAATGCGCACTTCTGGAAGCAATGCTTCAAGATGGGGCACCAAAACAGGGCAATGCTTCACATCAACGATATCGCTGGAGCCTGCTTTGCGAAACCCCATCTCCAGCCGCTCAGTTTTTGGCTGAAAGCTGAGACTCAGACGTGCGCGGCGGCGATAGCCCCAGGGAACATCGGCAATAATCTCGCTAACGTCATGTTTAAGCAGACGCGCCAGAGCACTGCTTTTGCTTTTTTGCTGTAATTCTGTGCTCGCATGCTGTTGCTGACAACCTCCACAGACACCAAAGTGCGGGCAACGAGGTTCTACACGCTCCGGGCTATCGTTGAGGCGACGCTTCACCTGTCCACGGGCGTACTGGCGTTTATCTTCTGTCAGCGTAATTTCTGCTCGTTCTGTTGGCAGCAAACCTGTTATAAACAGAGTCTTACCATTGTGTCGAGCGACCCCCTGGCCAAAAGGATCCAGGTCCGTAGCTTCAACAGTGATGATTTGACGCGTCGTCACGCGTCGTTTTGCAGAGTAGAATTGCGCCATCGCCGAGATTTTTCTCACATAAACATAATTATCTTAATTGTCCCATAACGGAACGCCATGACCAACTACAGCCTGCGCGCGCGCATGATGATTTTGATCCTCGCCCCCACCGTTCTTATCGGTTTGCTGCTGAGTATCTTCTTTGTGGTGCACCGCTATAACGATTTGCAGCGTCAACTGGAAGGTGCTGGCGCCAGCATCATCGAACCGCTCGCCGTGTCCAGTGAGTATGGGATGAACCTGCAAAACCGCGAATCCATTGGTCAGTTAATCAGCGTGCTCCACCGCCGTCACTCGGACATTGTTCGTGCCATTTCCGTTTACGACGAACATAACCGTCTGTTTGTTACCTCGAATTTTCATCTCGATCCGGCGTCCCTGAAAATCCCTGACGGTACACCGTTCCCGCGCCAGCTCACTGTACTTCGGCGCGGGGATATCATGATCCTGCGCACGCCGATCATTTCGGAAAGTTATTCACCCGATGAGTCTGCGCAATCCGACGCCAAATCCAGCAATAATATGCTGGGATATGTCGCACTGGAGCTGGATCTCAAGTCGGTACGGCTACAGCAGTACAAAGAAATTTTCATCTCTGGCGTGATGATGTTGTTCTGCATCGGTATTGCTCTGATCTTCGGCTGGCGTCTGATGCGCGATGTGACGGGACCTATCCGCAACATGGTCAACACAGTTGACCGCATTCGCCGGGGTCAGCTCGACAGCCGCGTTGAAGGGTTTATGCTGGGCGAGTTGGATATGCTGAAAAATGGCATCAACTCGATGGCGATGTCACTGGCGGCGTATCACGAAGAGATGCAGCACAACGTTGACCAGGCCACGTCTGATTTGCGCGAAACCCTGGAACAGATGGAGATTCAGAACGTTGAGCTGGATCTGGCGAAAAAGCGTGCTCAGGAAGCGGCACGTATTAAATCTGAATTCCTTGCCAATATGTCACACGAGCTGCGTACACCGCTCAATGGTGTGATCGGCTTTACCCGCCTGACGCTAAAAAGCGAGCTTAACCCGACTCAGCGCGATCATCTGCACACTATCGAGCGCTCCGCTAACAACCTGTTAGCGATCATTAACGACGTGCTGGACTTCTCCAAGCTGGAAGCCGGCAAGCTTATTCTGGAAAGTATCCCGTTCCCGTTGCGCAGCACACTGGATGAGGTGGTCACGCTGCTCGCACACTCCTCGCACGATAAAGGGCTGGAGCTGACACTTAACATCAAGAACGATGTGCCGGATAACGTCATTGGCGACCCACTACGCCTGCAGCAGGTTATTACTAACCTTGTCGGAAATGCCATTAAGTTCACCGAAAGCGGTAACATCGACATTCTGGTGGAAAAACGTTCTATCAGTAATAACAAGGTTCAGATTGAAGTCCAGATCCGTGATACCGGCATCGGTATCCCTGAGCGCGATCAGTCACGGCTGTTCCAGGCGTTTCGTCAGGCGGACGCCAGTATCTCCCGCCGTCATGGCGGTACTGGTCTGGGGCTGGTGATCACGCAGAGACTGGTGAATGAGATGGGCGGAGATATCTCTTTCCACAGCCAGCCGAACCGGGGGTCAACCTTCTGGTTCCACATTAATCTGGACCTCAACCCGAATGTGCTGACCGATGGTCCGGTGACAGACTGCCTGAAAGGTAAGCGTCTTGCCTATGTCGAGCCTAACGCGGCGGCGGCGCAATGTGCGCTCGATATTTTAAGCACCACGCCGCTGGAAGTGGTCTACAGCCCAACCTTCTCAGCACTTGCCGTTGAACACTACGACATTCTGCTTATGGGGATCCCGGTCACTTTCACCGGCGAACTGACCATGCAGCAGGAGCGGCTGGCGAAAGCCGCGTCAATGACCGACTATCTGCTGCTGGCGCTCCCGTGCCATGCCCAGCTCAATGCAGAAGAGTTGAAAAATGACGGGGCCGCCGCGTGTCTGCTAAAACCACTCACCGCGACCCGACTACTGCCGGCGTTGACGGAATATTGCCGTCTTAGCCAGAATGCCCTGCCGTTGATTAACAATGAGCAAAAATTGCCGATGAGTGTGATGGCTGTGGATGATAACCCGGCCAACCTGAAGCTCATTGGCGTATTGCTTGAAGACCAGGTTCAGCATGTTGAACTGTGTACCAGTGGCACGCAGGCGGTTGAACAGGCTAAACAGATGCAGTTCGATTTAATTCTGATGGATATTCAAATGCCGGGTATGGATGGCATTCGGGCCTGTGAGCTGATCCATCAGCTCCCGCATCAGCAGCAGACCCCGGTGATTGCGGTCACCGCGCATGCGATGGCCGGTCAGAAAGAGAAGTTACTGAGTGCCGGGATGAATGATTATCTGGCTAAACCTATCGACGAAGAGAAACTTCATAACCTGTTGTTACGCTATAAACCTGGGCATACAGGCGGGACATACACGTCATCTGCCGAGCCGGTTGAGATTAGCGTCAATCAGAACGCGACTTTTGACTGGCAGCTTGCTCTGCGCCAGGCAGCAGGAAAACCAGACTTAGCGCGCGAAATGCTGCAAATGCTGGTCGCGTTTCTACCGGAAATTCGCAATAAGGTTGAAGAGCAACTGGTGGGTGAAAACCCGGACGACCTGCTGGAAGCGATCCACAAGCTTCACGGTAGTTGTGGGTACAGCGGTGTACCGCGGCTGAAAAATCTTTGCCAGTTACTGGAGCAACAACTGCGTGCCGGCACGCCAGAATCTGAGCTTGAACCGGAATTCCTGGAGCTGCTGGATGAGATGGATAATGTGACGCGGGAAGCGATGAAAGTGCTGGGGAGCTGAGTTAAAAGCCCGGTGGCGGCTTCGCCTTACCGGGCAATCACAGCTAAAATGCCTGCCCCACTTTCAGCACCGCCGCGATATTCCTTGCGGCCATCCGTACATTTTCACTGGCATTTTCCAGCGCGTCTTCCAGTGAGCAGATGGTATAGATCACGCTAAACACCGCATCAATGCCGTGTTCATGTACCACGCCAACATCCGCCGTCAGACTCCCCGCAATACCGATGACGGGTTTGTTAAAGCGTTTGGCCACTTTCGCCACACCTACCGGGACTTTGCCGTGGATCGTCTGACTGTCGATGCGTCCTTCACCCGTGATCACCAAATCCGCATCGGCTACCTGCTCGGCCAAGTGTAGCGCATCGGTCACGATCTCAATCCCCTGGCGTAACTGCGCACCGCAAAAGGCATACAGCGCCGCCCCCATGCCGCCCGCCGCGCCACCGCCAGCAAGGTTCAACACATCAATATCCAGATCCCGGGCGATGACCCGCGCATACTGAGCAAGCGCGTTGTCCAGGGTGACAATCATCTCGGGTGTGGCCCCCTTTTGCGGACCAAATACGGCTGACGCACCATCCTTTCCGGTGAGCGGGTTCGTCACATCACAGGCCACTTCAATCCGGCACTCCGCCAGACGTTTATCCAGCCCGCTCAGGTCGATACGCGCGAGTTTTCCCAACTCGCCCCCACCCGGTTTAAGAGGCTGTTCACTGTTGTCCAGTAGCTTAGCCCCCAACGCTTGTACCATCCCTGCTCCGCCGTCATTGGTGGCACTGCCGCCAATGCCAATAATGATATGCTTAACGCCTGCATCCAGCGCATGACGGATAAGCTCACCAGTCCCCCAGGAGGTGGTTCTCAGAGGGTTACGTTGCGAAGGTGTGACCAGCTCAAGACCGCTTGCCGCCGCCATTTCAATAAAGGCACTCTGCTCGTCACCGGATAAGCCATAAAACCCTTCCACGCGCTCACCCAACGGACCAGTCACCGGAACATGCACAATGCGTCCCTGCGTTGCCGCTATCATCGCTTCAACCGTCCCTTCGCCACCATCTGCGACCGGCAGTTTGACGTAAACCGCCTCAGGGAAGATCTCGCGAAAACCACACTCTATCGCTGTCGCAACCTCAAGCGCACTCAAACTTTCCTTATACGAGTCCGGTGCGATAACAATTTTCATAAGCCATCCTTACGCATAGTCGTTACGTTAAGCATACACCACGTAAAGAACCACTAATGGGAGCGGTCCCAATGCGTTTATCGTACCATGCACGGACGTTTATTGTCGAATGTCCAGTCCGGGATCAAATACTGCATCGCCATCGCGTCGTCGCGCGCGCCCAGACCGTGTTTCTGATAAAGTTCGTGGGCCTTCATGACCTGGTCCATATCCAGCTCAACACCCAGCCCTGGAGTGGACGGTACCTGCACCATGCCCCCTTTGATCTCAAACGGCTCTTTGGTCAGGCGCTGGTTGCCTTCCTGCCAGATCCAGTGTGTGTCGATTGCGGTGATCGTGCCCGGCGCGGCAGCGGCGACATGAGTGAACATTGCCAGTGACACGTCGAAGTGGTTGTTGGAATGCGAACCCCAGGTCAGGCCAAATTCATGACACATCTGCGCCACGCGAACTGAACCCTGCATCGTCCAGAAGTGCGGATCAGCCAGCGGAATATCGACAGATTGCAGAGAAAGCGTATGCCCCATCTGACGCCAGTCGGTTGCTATCATGTTTGTTGCCGTTGGCAAACCTGTTGCGCGGCGGAATTCCGCCATCACTTCGCGGCCGGAGAAACCTTGTTCTGCGCCGCACGGATCTTCCGCATAGGCCAGCACGCCTTTCAGCTGTTTACCAATGCGGATCGCTTCATCAAGAGACCAGGCCCCATTCGGATCGAGCGTTACGCGCGCCTGCGGGAACCGTTTCGCCAGCGCAGAGATGGCTTCCGCCTCTTCTTCGCCCGCCAGCACACCCCCCTTCAATTTGAAATCGTTGAAGCCGTATTTCTCGTAAGCGGCTTCCGCCAGGCGCACCACCGCATCCGGGGTCATCGCCTCATCGTGGCGAAGTCGGTACCAGTCACATTGTTCATCTGGCTGGCTTTGATACGGCAGAGGCGTCAGCTTGCGGTCGCCGACAAAGAACAGATAGCCCAGCATTTCCACTTCACTGCGCTGCTGGCCATCACCTAACAGTGACGCGACGTTAACGCCCAGGTGCTGGCCTAACAAGTCCAGCATTGCCGCTTCGATACCGGTTACCACATGGATAGTGGTACGCAGGTCGAACGTTTGCAGCCCGCGTCCAGCCGCATCGCGGTCGGCGAAAGTGCTACGCACAGTGTTCAGCACATTTTTGTATTCGCCCAGTGTTTTACCGACAACTAACGAAATGGCATCTTCCAGCGTAGTGCGGATCTTCTCCCCACCAGGGATTTCGCCTACACCGGTATGGCCGGAGTTGTCTTTGATAATCACAATATTGCGGGTAAAGAATGGCGCATGTGCGCCACTCAGATTCATCAGCATGCTGTCATGGCCCGCAACCGGAATGATCTGCATGGAAGTGACTACAGGGGTAGAAAAAGTACTCATCGTTCAATCCTTTTATCATTAACGTCCGAAAACAGGGCGCTTACGGTCAAATGTCCAGCCGGGGATAAGGTACTGCATCGGGCCTGCGTCGTTACGCGCACCACCAGGCAATTTTTTATACGCCTCATGGGCTTTATGAACCTGATCCCAGTCGAGCTCCACACCCAGTCCCGGCGCATCCGTCACAGCAATTTTGCCGTTTTTGATCTCAAGCGGATTTTTGGTCAGGCGAGCTTCACCCTCCTGCCAAATCCAGTGGGTGTCGATAGCGGTGGGGTTACCCGGTGCCGCCGCACCAACGTGAGTAAACATCGCCAGCGAAATATCGAAGTGGTTGTTGGAGTGGCAGCCCCAGGTTAGCCCCCAGTCATCGCACAGTTGCGCGACACGGACTGCACCTGAAAGCGTCCAGAAATGTGGGTCTGCCAGCGGAATATCGACAGCGTTCAGCATCACAGCATGACCCATTTCACGCCAGTTGGTGGCGATCATGTTCGTGGCGACTGGCAACCCGGTAGCGCGTCGGAATTCCGCCATCACTTCGCGACCCGAGAAGCCTTGTTCAGCTCCAACCGGATCTTCCGCGTAGGTCAGGACATCCCCCAGCCCTTTGCAAAGGGCGATCGCTTCGTCCAGCAACCATGCGCCGTTAGGGTCAACGGTGATACGCGCCTCCGGGAAGCGTTTTTTCAGCGCCCGGGCCGTTTCAATCTCCTGCTCACCAGGCAGCACACCGCCTTTAAGCTTGAAATCTTTAAAGCCGTAGCGATCCTGCGCCGCCTCGGCCAGACGCACCACCGCTTCGCTGGAGAGCGCTTCCTGGTGGCGCAGGTGATACCACTCGTGGCGGCCAGGCGAGTGAGCCAGATAAGGCAGGTCGGTTTTGTTGCGGTCGCCAACATAAAACAGATAGCCGAGCACTGTCACCGCATCGCGCTGTTTACCTGGCCCCAGCAATTCGCAAACCGGGACATGCAGGGTCTTGCCCAGCAGATCAAGCAGAGCGGCTTCCAGAGCGGCGACTGCGTTGACACGCAGTTCAAACGTCCACGCCCCTTTACCGAAGGTATCAAAATCAGCCGACTGATTGCCCTTATGCACCTGCTGGACCACCTTATTCAGCCGGGCGATCTCCTGCCCCACCACCCGAGGAATGGCATCGACCAGCGTCTGATAAATCGCCTCTCCGCCAGGCGCTTCGCCCACGCCGGTATTCCCTGCGCTGTCTGTCAGCACAACGATATTACGGGTAAACCAGGCGTGATGTGCGCCGCCAATATTCAGCAGCATACTGTCCTGCCCGGCCACCGGGATGACCTTCATCTCAGTGACGATTGGGCTTGATTGAGTTGTCATCATCCACGCTCCACAACAGGTTTAAGTTCAACGCGTTTGATATCGCCCACCAGCACCAGATAGCTCAGTACCGCCACCAGAGCGTGAACTCCCACGTAAATCAGCGCACCGTTGAAAGAGCCCGTCGTGCCGACGATGTAGCCGATCGCGATAGGAGTGACAATCCCGGAGATGTTGCCGAACATGTTGAACAGACCGCCGCTCAGACCACTGATCTCTTTTGGCGCAGTATCCGCCATTACCGCCCAGCCCAGCGCACCAATCCCTTTGCCGAAGAAAGCCATCGCCATAAAGCCGATAATCATCCACTCGGTATTCACATAGTTACAGAACACCATGGTCATGGAGAGCAGCATGCCGAGCACAATCGGCGTTTTCCGCGCGATATTAAGTGAACCTGTACGGCGCATCAGCCAGTCGGAAATCACTCCGCCGAGCACACCCCCAACGAAGCCGCAGATTGCCGGAACAGAGGCAACAAACCCCGCTTTCAGAATCGACATACCACGCGCCTGCACCAGATAAACCGGGAACCAGGTGATAAAGAAGTAAGTTAAAGCGTTGATGCAATACTGGCCAAGATAGATCCCGATCATCATCCGCGAGCCGACAAGCTGTTTGATCTGCGCCCATTTCTGACTGAACGGGACTTTTGCTTTTGCGGATTTTTGATCCATGTTGATCAGCGCTCCGCCTTCAGCAATGTACTCCAGCTCTTTCTTGTTCACGCCGGGATGCTGGTTCGGTTCGTGGATCACTTTCAGCCAGATGAAGCTGATGACGATCCCAAGCCCGCCCATAAAGAAGAATACGTGCGACCAGCCCACTTCATGCGTCAGCCAGCCCATGATGGGCGCAAAGATGACCGTTGCGAAGTACTGTGCAGAGTTAAAAATTGCCACCGCGGTTCCCCTCTCCTGCGCCGGGAACCACGCCGCTACAATGCGGCTATTACCCGGGAAGGAAGGTGATTCCGCTAAGCCCACCAGGAAGCGCAGCGTGAAGAGCGCCACGATAATGCCGAAGCCGCTGAAGATATCGACGAAACCCTGCAAGAGGGTAAAAGCAGACCAGATAAAAATGGACCAGAAGTAGACGCGTTTAGAGCCAAAACGGTCCAGCAGCCAACCGCCAGGAATTTGCCCGATAACGTAGGCCCATGAGAATGCAGAGAAAACGTAACCCATGCCCACCGGATCAAGGCCGATGTCTTTTGCCATTTCCGAGCCGGCAATCGACAGCGTGGCGCGGTCACCATAGTTAAAGGACGTGACGATAAACAGCATCACCACTATCCAGTAGCGGGCATTGGTGCGCTTCTCAGCGCTGCTCGCTGCTTGGCTTAATGTACTCATTGTTGCACTCCTGAAACATAGCTTTCGCCAGGTTCATTCTGTACAGCACCTGTAGGGTAATCAGAATGAGATTTGTATTTTGTCGTTTTGGTACGGCCTGAAGCCGTTTTGTAGTGACCGGAAAAGTATATGAAGGAGTGACACGTTCTCTCACCGTGCAAAAACACAGTATTGAAGGGGGTATGAGAGGTTGTTTATGGCATAAGCCCAGGGGAGTGGAAGATGGTTCACGGAATTGGCGTTTGGTGCGGGGTGTACTGCCGGGTGGCGGCTACGCCTTACCCGGCATACAGAACTATTTAAGGAGCGTGGCCCAGTGTTCAACCCATGGGTTCGACTCGCTTTCAGGCTCAGGGTGTTCGCCTGCATCAATCAGCAGCATCTCGCCGACGCGTTGGGCGCTTTGTTCCTGCAGGAGTGCATCGAACTGCTTACCGCCGCCGCAGAAGTTGGCATAAGAGCTATCACCCAGCGCAATAATGCCGTAGTGAACGTCCGGCTGATAGCCGAGCTGGTCTTTAATTCCCTGGAAAAGCGGCACGATGCTATCCGGGAGATCACCTTGCCCGGTGGTGGAGGTCACCACCAGAATGTATTTATCCTTATACTTTTCCCAGTCGGCCAGTTCAGGGTCTTCATAGACCGTGGCTTTGTGGCCCTGGCTGGCGAGTATTGCCTCAGCCTCTTCCGCTACCAGCAGCGAGTTGCCGTACATTGTGCCGACAAAAATGCCTACTTCAGCCATGATATTTTCCCATATTGAATGCGTTTACTGTTCATCCTGAACGTTGCCCGATACAAACTCAACCCTTTCATTTTCGGGGAGTTGTCCCAGCCAACCAAACTGTGACAGCGCCTGCATCCAGACGTCGTCCAGCCCCGCGCGGATAGTCAGCAGTTCACCGGTAAACGGGTGCGTCAGGCTCAGCTCGCTGGCGTGCAACATCAGACGATGGCAACCAAAGTGTTCGGCCGCGCTGCGGTTCTGGCGCAAATCGCCGTGTTTGCTGTCGCCAATAATCGGGTGGCGCAGGTGTGCAAGATGGCGTCGCAGCTGGTGCTTACGCCCGGTTTTAGGCAGAAGCTCAACCAGGCTGTAGCGTGTGGTCGGAAACTTGCTGGTTGCCACCGGCATTTCGGTAGTCGCCATGCCGCAATAATCCGTCACCGCGGGCTGCGGGCCTTTGTCATCACGAGCAAATTTATCGGCAATTTTGTCCAGCTCCTCCACCAGCGGATAGTCCAGTGTGGCACTTTCCGTCAGCCAGCCACGGACAATCGCGTGGTAGCGTTTCTGGATCTGGTGCTGTTCGAACTGCTGCGCCAGCAGGCGGCCTGCCTCGCTGGACAGCCCCATCAGCAAAACGCCGGAGGTCGGCCTGTCGAGACGATGAGCAGTAAAAACATGCTGGCCAATCTGGTCGCGCACGGTTTGCATCACCACGACTTTCTCGTCGCGATCCAGCCAGCTTCGGTGCACCAGCCAGCCGGAGGGTTTATTCACCGCCACCAGCCACTCGTCCTGATAGAGGATCTCAAGCGTCATGCATCTTCACCGGCAAACAGGGCATCCAGTTTTTCCAGTTCGACCAGCATCACGTCGCGCGCAGGGTGCGTCGCCTCCAGCGCCATTTCATAATAGGGAGAGACAGCAAACGCCTGTGGCAGCGGATGACCGCCTTCCAGCAGTGCGTGCATACGCGGAATTAATACCCACTGGAGCCACTCGAACGGTGCCAGTGTATCCAGGCAGAATGGCTGGGTGCTTGCGAACGCTTCTGGCTGCGGCGCAGTCTCCTGCCACAGCTGATGTTGGCGCAAAAGGGCTTCAATGGCGTGCAACCGGGCACGAACGCGATCGTGTTGCGTCATAGTAACCTCAACTGAAAAAGTGAACGGCGCGCAGCATAGCATTGCGGAAGGCAGAAATAAAAAAAGGGAGCACTGTAAAAACAGTGCTCCCGGTTCGTTTCGCAGCATTCCAGCTACAATTCGTGCTCCCTGCTCATCCGTGACAACTTTTCCTGATGCCCGAAGGCCTGGTCATCCGTAAACCGATGCATCCTGCACATATCGTCCTGATATGTTTGTTTCATCCTGAAACATCCTGGCCTTCCTGACCCACCGCTCATCCTGACCGGCTCTCATTCTCCTTCCTGGAGGTGTCCCTTACGCATCCTGCGTTATCCTTTTGCTTCATCCTGAAGCCTTCCTGCAGCGCCATCCTGACGTGTCCTGAGTAAGAAACGCCATCATCCTGATGTTCGTTTCTCGCGTCGGCGTCCTGTCGACAGAGATAGAATCCGCTATTCCGCTTCGTCTTACAACCCACCCTGTCCGCTGTGTAAGCCGTAAGAAAGCACTATAAGTAATGCAATGAACAAGTAATTCATTGAAAAACAGAGTGATATTAATCTTAATTTAATAAGGTAATACTGAATGTTCCAGCGATCTCTCACAAACCTTGTAAGAGATCTCTCACACGCGCTGTAGCATCACGGATTACAGAAGTGGCTCAATTCGGGTAAGGAAATCCGCAAGAGAGGGGGCGAGGATCTCGCGATTGCGGGTTCCGATTGTCTCTTTAACCACTTCACCAGACAGGTTGCAGACGGATATCACATCCAGTTCGCTATCCAGCGTGGCAATAAAGAGTGTCGGAGAAAGCTTAAGGCGCTTTTGCGTAACCAAATGACCAATCAGGTTTTCCTGAACACGCTGCAGATCGTCTTCACTCCAGGTCTGCAACAGGGTCAACGTAATATCAGCAAAGCGTGCAGGCATATCCCCTGCAAATTGCGTGGTATAAAACGCATGAACGGCAGATTGTATCACAATATCCATTGCCCGTTCAACCGCATTTACATTTTGCTCACCGGTATTGGGCTTCGGCTGCCAGATTACGTAATCATCCTGAGAAGAGATAATACACGGCGATGGCACGCCATATAAATCAGCACTTTGCGGCCATGTGCCGTGCTTTTCATGCCATGCATCGCAATAACGGGTTGTGAAGGTAGTGAGGGCATTTGCAGTTTCGATGTCCACCGATTTCTCTCTTCTTGTAAGACAGGATAAACTCAGGCCATAAGTGTACCTGTAAAGTGGCTATGAAACATGTCTTACGAAAATCATCAGGCGTTAACCGGCTTAACGTTGGGTAAATCGACCGATTACCGCGACACCTACGATGCAAGCCTGCTGCAGGGTGTGCCGCGCAGCCTGAATCGCGATCCTCTGGGTTTGCACGCGGATGCACTGCCGTTTGTCGGTGGAGATATCTGGACGCTGTACGAACTCTCATGGCTTAATGCTCGCGGTTTGCCGCAGGTGGCGGTGGGCCATGTTGAGCTGGATTACGCCAGCGTTAATCTCGTTGAGTCCAAAAGCTTTAAGCTCTATCTCAACAGTTTTAACCAGACAAAATTCAACAGCTGGGACGACGTTCAGCACACCCTGGAGCGTGATTTAACTGCCTGTGCGCAGGGCAAGGTGTGCGTTTCATTGTATCGCCTCGATGAACTCGAAGGGCAGCCGATTGCCCACTTCAACGGTAGCTGCATCGACGATCAGGATATCGAGGTGAACAGCTACGAATTCAGCACTGATTACCTCGAAAACGCGGCAAGCGGAAAGGTGGTCGAAGAGACGCTGGTCAGCCATTTGCTGAAGTCCAACTGCCTGATTACCCATCAGCCGGATTGGGGGTCCGTGCAGATCGAGTATCGAGGCCCGAAAATTGACCGGGAAAAACTGCTGCGCTATCTGGTGTCGTTCCGCCATCACAATGAATTCCACGAACAGTGCGTGGAGCGCATCTTCAATGATATTCAGCGTTTCTGTCATCCTGAGACGCTGAGTGTTTACGCACGTTATACCCGCCGTGGTGGGCTGGATATTAACCCGTGGCGCACCAATACCGATTTTGTGCCTGCGACTGGCCGTCTGGTGCGTCAGTAACATAAATATTTTCATAATATGCGGGCGGTATTCCGCCCGAAGTGTTGTGAAATCTCATAAGCCAGGGCTATTGTAATCAACAGGGAAAGACGATAATCGTCCCGTAAGGAGCTCACTTGATTACACATATTAGCCCGCTTGGCTCAATGGATATGTTGTCGCAGCTGGAAGTGGACATGCTTAAACGCACGGCCAGCAGCGATCTTTATCAACTGTTTCGTAACTGTTCACTTGCCGTACTGAACTCCGGAAGCCTGACAGATAACAGTAAAGAACTACTGTCCCGCTTCGAAAGCTTTGATATCAACGTGCTGCGCCGTGAGCGTGGCGTGAAACTTGAAGTGATTAACCCGCCAGAAGACGCCTTTGTCGACGGGCGCATTATTCGCTCACTTCAGGCCAACCTGTTTGCCGTACTGCGTGACATCCTGTTTGTTAACGGGCAGATCCACAACGCGGGCCGTTTCCAGCATCTCGATCTGGAAAGCTCTGTCCATATCACCAACCTGGTGTTCTCAATTTTGCGAAACGCTCGTGCCCTGCACGTCGGCGAAGCACCGAACATGGTCGTTTGCTGGGGTGGTCACTCCATTAACGAAACCGAATATCTCTATGCCCGTCGGGTGGGAACGCAACTCGGCCTGCGTGAACTGAATATCTGTACGGGCTGTGGCCCAGGAGCAATGGAAGCGCCAATGAAAGGTGCCGCGGTTGGGCATGCGCAACAGCGTTACAAAGAGGGGCGGTTTATCGGTATGACCGAACCGTCAATCATCGCTGCTGAGCCACCTAACCCGCTGGTTAATGAACTGATTATCATGCCGGATATCGAGAAACGTCTTGAGGCGTTTGTCCGTATCGCCCACGGCATAATCATCTTCCCGGGCGGCGTGGGGACAGCGGAAGAGTTGCTTTATCTGCTGGGCATTTTGATGAACCCGGTCAATAAAGATCAGGTTCTGCCATTGATCCTGACCGGACCAAAAGAGAGCGCCGACTACTTCCGTGTACTGGACGAGTTCATCGTGCATACACTGGGGGAATCTGCGCGTCGTCACTATCGCATCATCATTGATGATGCAGCAGAAGTGGCTCGTCAGATGAAAAAAGCGATGCCGCTGGTGAAAGAGAATCGTCGTGATACCGGCGATGCTTACAGCTTCAACTGGTCAATTCGTATTGCTCCGGACCTGCAGATCCCATTCGAACCTACGCACGAGAATATGGCGAACCTGAAACTCTACCCGGATCAACCGGTGGAAGTGCTGGCAGCCGATCTGCGTCGTGCCTTCTCCGGGATTGTGGCGGGGAACGTGAAAGAGATGGGCATCCGCGCAATTGAGCAATATGGTCCGTACAAAATTCACGGTGACCGGGAGATGATGCGTCGTATGGATGACATGCTGCAAGGCTTTGTCGCCCAACACCGCATGAAGCTGCCAGGCTCAGCCTACATTCCTTGCTACGAAATCTGCACTTAACGCTAAGCGTATACTCTTAAAAGCCGGGTCGTCGTACAACGCGTCCCGGCTTTTTTATTACCGAAATAATTCATAGAGATCGCTTATGTCTTTTACAAATCACACCTTAACGCAAACGATTACCTTGATTTTACAACCGTAAATTATCAGCCTTAATCTAACTTACCTGCCATAAAATCCTATAAACCCATTTCTTTACAGCGTAAGACTCGTATATCACGGGCCTCTCTTTCAGCCTGCATGTTGTTGGTGGTAGCCTTCGCGCCCGTAAATTCTATTTGATGTTTTTTTAACAGATAAATGGTCTAAAGATGCCCACATCATAAGTGGATTATTGCATTTGAGATCACGATCACTGATAGATTCATAACGAGAATGTATCTTTCCGCCCGCCAATAGTTACGGGTGAAAATTATTAAAAAACCGTCACTGAACGAATTTCATATTACCGTCAGGCACTTTTTCATCGGATTTGACTTAAAACCTGACAATTCGCTTCCTCCAGGAGATACAGATGGAAACCACTCAAACCAGCACCGTTGCTTCGATTGAATCCCGAAGTGGTTGGCGCAAAACGGATACCATGTGGATGCTTGGCCTTTACGGCACAGCAATCGGCGCTGGTGTACTGTTCCTTCCTATCAACGCAGGCGTCGGCGGTCTGATCCCGCTGATCATCATGGCCATCATTGCTTTCCCGATGACCTTCTTCGCACACCGCGGTCTGACCCGCTTCGTGCTGTCCGGTAAAAACCCGGGCGAAGACATCACTGAAGTTGTTGAAGAGCACTTCGGTATTGGCGCAGGTAAATTAATTACTCTGCTCTACTTCTTCGCGATTTACCCAATTCTGCTGGTCTACAGCGTGGCGATCACCAACACCGTAGAAAGCTTCATGACGCACCAGTTGCACATGACGCCGCCTCCGCGTGCAATTCTGTCTCTGATCCTGATCGTAGGCATGATGACTATCGTGCGCTTCGGTGAGCAGATGATTGTTAAAGCAATGAGCGTACTGGTCTTCCCGTTCGTGATTGCTCTGATGGTACTGGCCTGCTACCTGATCCCACAGTGGAACGGTGCAGCACTGGAAACCCTGTCCCTGAGCAGCGCATCTGCGACCGGTAACGGCCTGCTGATGACCCTGTGGCTGGCGATTCCGGTAATGGTCTTCTCCTTCAACCACTCCCCAATCATCTCCTCCTTCGCAGTAGCGAAGCGTGAAGAGTACGGCAACGGTGCAGAGAAGAAATGTTCCAGCATCCTGGCACGTGCGCACATCATGATGGTACTGACCGTGATGTTCTTCGTCTTCAGCTGCGTACTGAGCCTCTCCCCGGCGGATCTGGCGGCAGCGAAAGAGCAGAACATCTCTATTCTGTCTTACCTGGCGAACCACTTTAACGCACCAGTTATTGCGTGGATGGCGCCTATCATCGCGATTATCGCCATCACCAAATCCTTCCTCGGCCACTACCTGGGCGCACGTGAAGGCTTCAACGGTATGGTGATCAAATCTCTGCGCGGTAAAGGCAAGAGCATTGAAATCAGCAAGCTGAACAAAATCACAGCGCTGTTCATGCTGATCACCACCTGGGCAGTTGCGACTCTGAACCCAAGCATCCTGGGCATGATTGAAACCCTGGGTGGCCCGGTTATCGCGATGATTCTGTTCCTGATGCCGATGTACGCGATTCAGAAAGTGCCTGCGATGCGTAAATACAGCGGCCACATCAGCAACGTCTTCGTTGTTGTGATGGGTCTGATTGCCATCTCCGCTATTTTCTTCTCACTGTTCAGCTAATACCTCCTGCGCCGTCCTCGGGCGGCGCATTCTTCCTCTCTGACTGAAAGCAATGGACGCATCATGATTAGCGTATTCGATATTTTCAAAATCGGTATTGGTCCTTCCAGCTCTCACACCGTCGGACCAATGAAAGCCGGTAAGCAGTTCACGGATGACTTGATTGCACGCGGCCTCCTGCACGACGTAACCCGCGTGGTTGTTGATGTTTACGGTTCTCTTTCCCTGACCGGGAAGGGCCACCATACCGATATCGCCATTATCATGGGCCTGGCGGGAAACCTGCCGGATACCGTTGATATTGACGCGATCCCTGGCTTCATCCAGGACGTTAATACCCACGGCCGCCTGCTGCTGGCAAATGGCGAACATGAAGTGGAATTCCCGGTTGATCGCTGCATGAATTTCCATGCTGACAACCTGTCGCTGCACGAAAACGGTATGCGTATCACTGCGCTGGCCGGCGACAAAGCGGTATACAGCCAGACTTACTACTCTATCGGCGGCGGTTTTATCGTCGACGAAGACCACTTTGGTCAAACCAGTAACTCTTCGGTCGATGTGCCTTATCCGTACAAAACTGCGGCGGACCTTCAGCGTCACTGCCAGGAGACAGGACTTTCCCTCTCCGGCCTGATGATGAAAAACGAGCTGGCGCTTCACAGCAAAGCGGAGCTGGAACAGCACTTTGCTAACGTCTGGGAAGTGATGCGCGGCGGTATTGAGCGCGGGATCACCACCGAAGGCGTTCTGCCTGGCAAGCTTCGCGTGCCACGTCGTGCAGCAGCGCTGCGCCGTATGTTGGTCAGCACCGACAAAACGACAACAGACCCAATGGCAGTAGTGGACTGGATCAACATGTTCGCGCTGGCAGTAAACGAGGAGAACGCCGCAGGTGGCCGCGTGGTCACTGCGCCGACCAACGGTGCCTGCGGTATCGTTCCGGCCGTGCTGGCGTACTACGACAAGTTTATCCGCGAAGTGAACGCTAACTCTCTGGCGCGCTACCTGCTGGTCGCCAGTGCGATTGGTTCCCTGTATAAGATGAACGCGTCCATTTCTGGTGCGGAAGTTGGCTGTCAGGGTGAAGTCGGTGTGGCTTGCTCTATGGCGGCGGCGGGTCTGGCTGAGCTGTTGGGTGCAAGCCCGACGCAGGTGTGCATTGCCGCAGAAATCGGCATGGAACATAACCTGGGGCTGACCTGTGACCCGGTTGCCGGACAGGTACAGGTGCCGTGTATCGAACGTAACGCGATCGCTTCCGTGAAAGCGGTGAACGCAGCACGTATGGCCCTGCGTCGTACCAGCGAACCGCGCGTCTGTCTCGATAAAGTTATCGAAACCATGTACGAAACCGGGAAAGATATGAACGCCAAATACCGCGAAACCTCTCGCGGCGGTCTGGCGATGAAGATCGTTACCTGCGATTAAGCCTCTCAGGAAGCCTCGTTTTGCGAGGCTTCTTCCTGTTTCTCCTTACACTATTCGTTTCATCCTGCCGACAGTGTTACCCTTTACCCATCAGATTTAAGGGAGAATCTCTGTGGCTGTTCATTTGCTTATTGTCGACGCACTCAACCTGATTCGCCGGATCCATGCGGTACAAGGCACACCCTGTAAAGACACTTGCCTGCATGCACTGGAGCAACTTATCCGCCATAGCGAACCGACTCATGTTGTGGCTGTGTTTGACGATGAAGCGCGTAACACTGGCTGGCGTCACCAGCGCCTTCCTGATTACAAGGCCGGACGCGCCCCAATGCCGGACGACCTGCACGCCGAGATGCCCACCATTCGTGCCGCCTTTGAACAGCGCGGTGTCCCTTGTTGGGGTGCGCATGGCAATGAAGCTGACGATCTGGCGGCAACACTTGCGGTTAAAGTTGCCAGCGCCGGGCATCAGGCGACGATTGTTTCAACCGATAAAGGCTACTGCCAGCTGCTCTCGCCTACGATCCGCATCCGTGACTACTTCCAGAAACGCTGGCTTGATGCCCCTTTCATTGCCAGTGAGTTTGGCGTCTCGCCTGAACAGCTACCAGATTACTGGGGGCTGGCGGGGATCAGCAGCTCGAAGGTTCCGGGTGTCGCGGGTATAGGACCAAAAAGTGCCGCTCAGTTGCTAACGGATTTTCAGAGTCTGGAAGGGATTTACACCAGGCTGGATGAGGTGCCGGAAAAATGGCGCAAGAAGCTTGAAGCACATAAAGAGATGGCCTTTATCTGCCGGGATGTAGCGACGTTACAAACGAGTTTACAGCTGGACGGGAATTTGCAGCAGTTAAGGCTGGAACGTTAAAACACTTCACGATTTGTCGGCCCGGTAGGCGCAGCGCCACCGGGCAAAACAAAGCACGCACTATCGCTCGTCGCGACGTCCACCAACAGCGGCCCACCAGCGACGAATATGCACCGTCACCTCTTCGCGGTCGTGATACAGCTGACGCGCCTGGATCTCCACGTTAATGCCATGCTCATCCAGTTGCTGCTGAATATAAGCCAGATTCTGCGACACTTCTTCGTAGCGCTTTTTCATTGGCAACTTGAGATTGAAGATCGTCTCACGACACCAGCCGTTTACCAGCCAGGAAGCCATCAGCGCGGCCACTTTTGCCGGTTTCTCAACCATATCGCACACCATCCAGGAGATGTTGTTACGGTTCGGACGATAGCGGAAACCATCTTCACGCAGCCAGGTAACCTGCCCGGTATCCATCAGGCTTTGTGCCATCGGGCCGTTATCAACAGATGAAACCCACATGTTGCGTTTCACCAGTTGGTAGGTCCAGCCGCCTGGGCACGCACCAAGATCGACGGCATACATGCCGTTTGCCAGACGCTCGTCCCACTCATCCGCCGGGATAAAGACGTGGAAGGCTTCTTCCAGCTTCAGCGTTGAACGGCTCGGTGCATCGGCCGGGAAGCGTAAACGCGGGATGCCCATAAAGAAGGGAGAGTTGTTGGTGGTGTATGAATACCCCGTATAGCAGCAGCCCGGTGCGATAAAGAAGATATGCACCACCGGACGTTTAGGCGTTTCATAGTTCGTCAGAATACCCGCATCACGCAGCGCCGCACGCAGCGGTACGGTAAATTTGCGGCAGAACTTCATCAGCTCTTTGCTTTCATTGGTATCCGCCACTTCAACGCGCAGATCCCCGCCCTTCTCGACCACGCCCTGCAGCATGCCGACAATGGGCGTGATGCGATCTTCCGGCGGAAGATCCTTCAGCAACTCACCCGCGACAAACATCTGGCGGGCAAAGATCAATGAGCTGAAAGGGAGTTCACGCGCCAGCTTATCCGCGTCTTCAGGCTGATAGCATTCAAATACCACATAGCCTGCATTCTCTTTAACGCGCGCAAAGCCGAAGACCTCGCGTTTCGTCGCTTTATCGGTAATTTCCGCGGCGCACTCTTTCTCAAACCCCGGGCGACAATATAAAACAACCTTATTCATGAACAACGCCCTTGCGTTTCAGACGGATAGCTCCGATAAACATTAATACCCAACCCGCCAGGAAGCTGACGCCACCGACAGGTGTAACAAACGCCCACAGGCGCAAATGCGAAAGTGCCAGACAGTAGAGACTGCCACTGAAAAGCACGGTGCCCAACGCCATAAAGACGCTGCTCCAGTAAAACCAGATACTGATACGGCGCTGCATCGCCACCGCCAGCCCAAAAATAGCCAGTGTGTGGAATGCCTGATATTCAAGGCCGGTCTGGATCCAGCCCATCTCTACTGCGCCCAAAGACTTGCTTAATACATGTGCGCCAAAAGCGCCCAGTGCAACAAAAATAAAGCCACTCACCGCGGCAAAAATCAGCATGAATCGGCTGGTCATGTTTAAGTCCTGAATTGATGCGTGCCCGGCACACAAACGTTATTGTTCATACCTGAAGCGGAATTTTTCTTGCTCGCTTGCCGCTTTCGCCAGTATCCACTGCCGGAAAGCGGCTATTTTACCCAGTTCTGCCTGACTGTCATGACAAACCAGATAAAACGCATTCTTGCTGACCAGAACATCATTAAAAGGGCAAACCAGGCGGCCTGCCTCAATTTCGGACTGCGCCATAACGTTGTTCGCCAACGCTACGCCCTGCCCGTGAATAGCAGCCTGTAACACCATCGCACTGTGGCTAAAAATGGGTCCCTGCTGCACGTTTATATGAGTAAGACCTAATTGACGGGTATAAGTTTGCCAGTCTCGGCGTGACGCATCATGTAAAAGTGTATGTTGCGCCAGGTCAGCAGGTGTCTTCAGTGCCTTTTCGCCCGTTAAAAGCAGAGGCGAACAGACCGGCAGGAGATATTCTGCGTATAATTTCTCGACACGCAAGCCCGGCCAGTTACCGCGACCATAAAAAATGGCGACATCTACGTCATCTGCCAGCTTGTCTTCCTGACGATCCACCGCCTGGATTCGAACGTCGATCCCCGGATAAGCTGAGTTAAAGCTTGAGAGTCTTGGCACCAGCCATTGAATGGCAAAACTGGGCAATAAACTAACAGTCAGAGCACCTTTTGCACTTCGGGCCTGCAGCTTACGCGTGGCCTCCGTGAGCTGGGAAAAAATCTCTTTAATATCCTGAAAATAGCTCTGCCCCTCTTCGGTCAACAGCAACGAACGGTTGCGTCGACGAAACAGCTTAAGGCCCAGAAAATCCTCCAGGGACTTGATTTGGTGACTTACTGCGGCCTGTGTCACAAAAAGCTCATCTGCTGCACGGGTAAAACTCAGGTGACGTGCTGCTGCATCAAAAACACGTAATGCATTAAGGGGTGGCAATCGCTTCGACATGGTTATCTGGCTTAGATGTTAACGGATTTTAACAAACAGGAAACAACGTTTAACCTATTAGTTTTTTTTATCTGAGACATTATAATTTGTCCGTTGAGGAACTACCAGCAAATACCTATAGTGGCGGCACTTCCTGAGCCGGAACGAAGAGCTTTTTTTGGAATGCGTGTTCTGAAGGGCTTTTGGCTTACGGTTGTGATGTTGTGTTGTTGTGTTTGCAATTGGTCTGCGATTCAGACCACGGTAGCAACGCTACCAATTTTTCACTTCCTGTACATTTACCCTGTCTGTCCATAGTGATTAATGTAGCACCGCCAATTTGCGGTGCTTTTTTTTCGCCTGCGATCTTAGTGCTGAATCTCAACCATCTCTTTAACATCGCTTCGGTTGATCTGCTGCTTGTTCCCGTTGGCATCTTTGTATGAAATCATCCCGGTATCATTATCAGTTGACGGCTTCCCTTCCGAAACGATGGAGCGACCATCATTGGTATGCATCACGTAGTTGTTACCGGAACAGGCGCTCAGAGCAAGGGTAAACACACAGGCCGAAATGATTGCAGCTGTCTTTTTCATGATTCTTCTCCTTTAGCAATTAATGCTACTTAAACCTCGATTTAAAACAGGCTTAAACATTCGCCTAACACTATTTAGCATAACCTGCTTTTTCAGGGTCATCAGGATAAGCAGACGAATCTGATAGATATCAACCTCCTTGCCCTGCCGCTGAAATTGCGCGACGATCTTGCTATTGAAATGAGGAATCCCATGAACGCTTTCAGTCCCGCACATTTTCGCGAACAGTTTCCGGCGCTGGCTGATGCCGGTATTTATCTTGATAGCGCTGCCACCGCCCTGAAGCCACAGGCGGTTATTGAAGCGACGCAGCAGTTCTACAGCATGAGTGCCGGTAACGTGCATCGCAGTCAGTTTGCGCAAGCACAGCGCTTAACCGCGCGCTATGAAGCCGCACGCGATCAGGTCGCACGTTTGATCAATGCCGAAAGCGGGAAAAACATCGTCTGGACGCGGGGCACTACCGAAGCCATCAATATGGTGGCCCAGTGCTACGCACGTCCGTTGCTCCAGCCCGGAGATGAGATCATCGTCAGTGAGGCTGAGCACCATGCCAACCTGGTACCGTGGTTGATGGTGGCCGAGCAAACGGGGGCCCGTATTGTGAAACTCCCACTGGGACCAGATCTCCTGCCCGACGTAGCTCATCTGCCTGAGTTGATTACCTCGCGCAGCCGCATTCTGGCACTCGGGCAGATGTCGAACGTCACGGGGGGATGTCCGGATCTGGCTCAGGCCATTCGCATCGCCCATGCCAGCGGCATGGTGGTGATGGTCGATGGCGCACAAGGAGTCGTGCATTTCCCTGCTGATGTGCAAAAGCTGGATATTGATTTTTACGCTTTCTCAGCGCACAAGCTGTACGGCCCAACCGGCATCGGCGCGTTGTACGGTAAGCCGGAACTGCTGGCGCAAATGACGCCGTGGCTCGGTGGCGGCAAAATGATTACCGAAGTGACCTTCGACGGCTTTAAAACCCAGGAGATTCCCTATCGCCTTGAAGCTGGTACGCCAAACGTTGCCGGCGTCATTGGCCTGAGTGCCGCTCTCGAATGGCTTGCTGAAACAGACACTGCTCAGGCTGAAAACTGGAGCCGCGGTCTGGCAACACTGGCGGAGGAAGAACTCAAAAAGCGCCCGGGTTTCCGATCATTTCGTGTGCAAGACTCGAGCCTGCTCGCCTTCGATTTTGCAGGCGTTCATCATAGCGACATGGTGACGTTGCTGGCCGGGTATGGTATTGCCCTGCGTGCCGGACAGCATTGCGCCCAACCGCTTCTGGCGGCGCTGGGGGTAAGTGGCACGCTGCGTGCCTCGTTTGCACCTTATAATACGCAAAGCGATGTTGATGCGCTGGTCGCCGCCGTCGACCGCGCCCTTGAAATACTGGTGGATTAATGACTAGCGCTGCTTTAGCCGGACATCCGTTTGGCACTGTGATCACAGAAGAGACCTTAAAACAGACCTTCGCCCCTCTCTCACAATGGGAAGATAAATATCGCCAGTTGATCCTTCTCGGTAAACAGTTACCGACCTTGTCTGACGAACTAAAAGCGCAGGCAAAAGAGATCGCTGGCTGCGAGAACCGCGTCTGGCTGGGCGTAAGCGTTGCTGGCGAGAAGCTGCATTTCTTTGGCGACAGCGAAGGGCGTATTGTACGCGGACTGTTGGCGGTACTGTTAACCGCCATCGAGGGGAAAAGCGCGGCGGAGTTGCTGACTCGCTCGCCGCTGGCGCTGTTTGATGAGCTTGGGCTGCGGGCGCAGCTTAGCGCCTCACGCGGCCAGGGTCTGATCGCGCTCAGCGAAGCGGTGCAGGATGCGGCACGTCAGGCTCAGGCCTGACGTTCTGCCTTCGCCATCATCTTCTTCAGGGCGTGGGATACCGCCACAAAACCGAAGGACGCGGTCACCATGGTGGCCGCACCAAAGCCTGAGGCACAATCCATACGTTTTGGCCCTTCCGCCGTACTTTTCATCGCACAGACAGAACCATCAGCCTGCGGGTAAACCAGCGCTTCTGTAGAAAACACGCAGTCAACGCCAAGCTTACCTTTGCTGTTCTTCACCACATTGAAGTCGCTTTTCAGGCGTTCACGCAGCTTAGCGGCCAGCGGATCCTGAATGGTTTTCGCCAGATCGGCCACCTGGATCTGCGTGGGGTCGATTTGCCCTCCCGCGCCACCGGTGGTAACCAGAGGAACTTTGTATCGACGACAGTAAGCGATCAGCGCGGCTTTAGGGCGTACGCTGTCAATGGCATCAATCACATAGCTGTAGCCTCTATTCATATACTCCGCGACGTTGTCGGCTGTCACAAAGTCGTCAATTACCGTCACCCGGCATTCCGGGTTGATCAGACGAATACGCTCCGCCATGACCTCAGATTTTGCCAGACCGACGTTATCACGCAGGGCATGGATTTGACGGTTGGTGTTGGTGACACAAACGTCATCCATATCAATCAGCGTGATTGCGCCAATACCGGTTCTTGCCAGCGCTTCTGCCGCCCAGGAACCGACACCACCAATACCCACGACGCAGACATGCGCATCCGCAAACAGCTGCAGGGCTTTTTCACCATAGAGACGTGCCGTGCCGCCAAAACGCTGACGCCAGGCATCGCTGATTACCACTGACATAAAACCTCAGATGTAAAAAGGGTGAGGTTTCTCCTCACCCTGAACATGAATCCGTATTGCACTCAGAATACCACAATCAACCGCTGAATACGTTTCCGGTGCCAGATGCTGCTTTGAGCACCCATACGCGTCCGTAGTGGTTATACCAGCCGGCACGGTGGCCTGCATCCGGACCAATCCCCTGATAGATATCGAAGTGCTGGCCTTTAATCGCCCCACCCACATCCAGTGCCACCATCAGACGTAGTTCATACTGACCGTTAAATTTGCCATTATTATCCAGCAGAGGCACCTCCGCGAGTAGCGTAGTGCCAGCAGGAATAATTGAACGATCCGATGCCACCGACGCACGACCAATCAGCGGTACAGCGCTCGCCCCTTTCACCGGAGCAAAGTTTTGCGGTTTAAAGAAGACAAACGACGGGTTCTGTTCCAGCAGCTCGCGCACCTCGGCTTCGCTGTGTTTTTCGCCCCACTCGCGGATCGCCTGCATCGACATATCTTCTTTCTTCACTTCGCCGCGATCGATCAGCACCTTACCAATACTGCGATAAGCATGGCCGTTCTTACCGGAATAGCTGAAGAAGTTAAGCGGCGAACCATCACCGAAATCAATATAACCGCTGCCCTGAACATCCATGATGAAGTTATCCATCAGTGAATTGCTGTAAGCCAGGACGTAGTTTTCGCTCAACGCACCAGAGTAGATTTCCGCACGGGACGGCAAGCGGCCGCGTTTTGGCGGCATACGATAAATTGGATACTGGAATTCGCCCTGGCGAGAGTGCCGCGCCTGAATCACTGGCGTGTAATACCCCGTGAACTGGACGTTCCCGTAGTTATCCGCCCCTTCCATCTGCCAGGCATCAATACCAAACTGGCGCATATTGCGCGTATCACCACCCGCGCGCAGCCACTCCTGTACTGCGCTGTAAACGTTGTTTTGTGAGCCATACAGGCGTGGTGACGCATTGCGGATCTGATAGACCTGCTCGGAGAAATCTCCGGCGTTAATCGGTGCGCCAACAGCATCAGGCTGGTTAACTAAGGAGAAAGGCTGGGATAATTTCCCGTCTTTATACTGTTGACCGCGATCGGTCGGTTTAGAAGAGCAGGCTGCAAGAATGGCTACCATTGCACCCGTCATCAGATACTTCGCCCAACGTCCTTTCATTATATCTCGTCTTTAAGTTGCCCATTTCCGCGTGATGAAGATAACAAACCGCCAGGGCTAATGAAATGCGATCGCATGCCCTTTGGCAAATTCTGAGCAAAAAATAGTCCAAATGTCGCAGTGCCGTTCAATTTACATACAAAGTTAATGATTTATGTGAAAAAGGGGTTGCATCACAAACCTATCCGAGTATAGTGCGCATCCACGGACGCGGGGTGGAGCAGCCTGGTAGCTCGTCGGGCTCATAACCCGAAGGTCGTCGGTTCAAATCCGGCCCCCGCAACCAATTAAAATTTGATGAAGTATCTTCTACAACAGTAGAAAGACGGACGCGGGGTGGAGCAGCCTGGTAGCTCGTCGGGCTCATAACCCGAAGGTCGTCGGTTCAAATCCGGCCCCCGCAACCAATCAAATTTGAAGAAGTAAGTTTCTACAGAAGTAGAAAGACGGACGCGGGGTGGAGCAGCCTGGTAGCTCGTCGGGCTCATAACCCGAAGGTCGTCGGTTCAAATCCGGCCCCCGCAACCAACACTTCTTAAAACAATAAACACCCTTAAGGGTGTTTTTTTGTATCTGTCGTTTGCGAATTTGCCGGGTATCTCACCCGGCTGAAAGATTTAACTGCGTCTCGCTAGCGTCGCCCCATCAGAGAAATACGCCCGGATCCCCGCCAGAATCGACTCCGCAACTTCCTGCTGGAATTTTGCCGTCTTGAGCTTGCGCTCTTCTTCAACATTACTGATAAAAGCCGTCTCAACCAGAATAGACGGAATATCCGGTGCCTTCAGAACCGCAAACCCGGCCTGCTCGACACTGTTTTTATGCAGCTTGTTGATATTACCAAGCTTACCCAGCACGGCTTTACCAAACTTCAGGCTGTCGTTAATGGTCAGTGACTGCACCATATCGAACATGGTGTGATCGACATAACGGTCGCCGCTTTTGCCCACACCACCGATAAGATCCGAGGCGTTCTGGGTATCCGCGAGATATCTCGCGGCAGTACTGGTCGCCCCTTTGGTTGAGAGCGCAAACACCGAAGAACCGCTTGGCTGGCGACTGGTAAACGCATCCGCATGGATAGACACAAACAAATCGGCACGCTGCTTCTGCGCTTTTGCCACGCGAACTTTCAGCGGAATAAAGACATCTTCATTACGCGTCATATAGGCGCGCATATTACCTTCTTTATCGATCAACGCCTTCAGACGACGGGCGATTTGCAGCACCACGTCTTTTTCGCGGGTGCGATATTTTCCGACTGCACCCGAGTCTTCCCCGCCGTGCCCCGGATCAAGCATGATCACAATCGGACGATCACGCCCTGCTTTACCCGGCTGTGGGCCACTTTGCGCAGGTGGAACCTGCTTCTCGAGATTGCCCTGGTTATAATCTTCCAGTAAAGCCAACAGAGGATCCTGAATATCCGTCGCATTCGCCGGGTAAAGATCCATTACCAGGCGCTCTTTGAAGGTCGCAACAGGCGCAAGGGCAAACAACTGCGGCTTAACATTCTGCTTCAACTCAAACACCATGCGCACGGTTTGCGGATCAAACTGCCCTACGCGCGCCGATTTAATAAACGGATCGTCACCGCGGATCTGCGCCGCCATCCCCTTCAGCACGGAATTGAGATTCACCCCTTCGAGATCCACGACCACGCGTTCAGGATTGCTTAAGGCAAATTGCTTATATTTCAACACGCGATTGGATTCAACCGTCACACGCGTATAGGTCGACGACGGCCAGACACGAACCGCCACCACCTGACTTGTGGCGGCAAATCCTACCTGACTGACGCTAAGCAACCACATAGCCCCGGCCCCTTTTAACAAACGGCGACGGCTTATTGCTGAGTTGGATCCCGACATGCTTCTCCCGAGCAAGAAAACTGACTGATATACAAAATGTCCAAATTGACCGAAAACTTTAACGAATGACGCATAAACTGTCATCTATAAAAGGGTAAACAATCATACGTTAACGCACGGATTACTTATTAATTTCTGTGGGTCGTGGAAAATTTGCGCTTGCACATGCATCCACAATCGAATAAAAATACACAAATTACGAATAAACATTCATTAAGGGTTGTGCCATGGTGAAGGAGCGTAGAACCGAACTGGTCCAGGGATTCCGCCATTCTGTTCCCTATATCAACGCCCATCGGGGAAAAACGTTTGTCATCATGCTTGGCGGCGAAGCCATTGAGCATGAAAATTTTTCCAGCATCGTCAATGACATTGGCCTGCTACACAGCCTCGGGATCCGCCTGGTGGTGGTCTATGGCGCACGTCCGCAGATCGACGCCAACCTGGCCGCACACCACCACGAGCCGATTTACCACAAACATACTCGTGTGACGGATGCGAAAACCCTGGAACTGGTGAAGCAAGCAGCGGGTCTGTTGCAGCTGGATATTACGGCTCGCCTGTCGATGAGCCTGAACAACACGCCATTGCAGGGTGCGCATATCAACGTGGTGAGCGGTAACTTCATCATTGCCCAGCCTCTCGGCGTGGACGATGGCGTGGATTATTGCCACAGCGGACGTATTCGTCGTATTGATGAAGAGGCGATTCACCGCCAGCTGGACAGTGGTGCCATTGTACTGATGGGGCCAGTGGCCGTTTCCGTGACCGGAGAAAGCTTTAACCTCACCTCAGAAGAGATTGCCACTCAACTGGCGATTAAGCTGAAGGCGGAAAAAATGATTGGGTTTTGCTCTTCCCAGGGTGTCGTAAACGATGAAGGGGTGATTGTGCCCGAACTCTTCCCTAATGAAGCCCAGGCCCGCGTAGAAGCCCTGGAAGCTGAAGGTGACTACCATTCTGGTACCGTGCGTTTTCTGCGTGGCGCGGTGAAAGCCTGTCGCAGTGGTGTGCGCCGCAGCCACCTGATCAGTTACCAGGAAGATGGAGCTCTGTTACAGGAGCTGTTCTCCCGGGATGGTATCGGCACGCAGATTGTGATGGAGAGTGCTGAGCAGATCCGCCGTGCCACCATCAATGATATCGGCGGTATTCTGGAGCTGATTCGGCCGCTGGAGCAACAGGGTATTCTGGTTCGCCGTTCACGCGAACAGCTGGAAATGGAGATCGACAAATTCACCATTATTCAGCGCGATAACCTGACAATTGCCTGTGCCGCCCTCTATCCCTTCCCGGAAGAGAAGATCGGTGAAATGGCCTGCGTGGCGGTGCATCCTGATTACCGCAGCTCCTCACGCGGCGAAATGCTGCTTGAGCGCGTGGCAGCGCAAGCCCGCCAGATGGGGCTGAGCAAGCTGTTCGTCCTGACGACACGCAGCATTCACTGGTTCCAGGAGCGTGGATTCACGCCGGTGGATATAGATTATCTGCCAGAAACGAAGAAAGAGATGTACAACTATCAGCGCCGCTCAAAAGTGCTGATGGCTGACCTGGGATGATACGCTGCCCTCACCGTCTGGTGAGGGCTTTCGCTTAAAGAGACTCAAATATCGCGCTCAGTCCGCTCCGGCGCTCTGTACGGGTGGCAATGGCCTGCACCAGCACGCGTTCATCGGTATAGAGTGACAAGCGCTGACGCGCGCGAGTAATCGCGGTATAAATCAGCTCGCGGGTAATAACAGGTGAAAGCTGTGTCGGCAGGATCAATGCAGCATGGTTAAACTCAGAACCCTGGGATTTATGCACCGTCATCGCCCACGCGGTTTCATGCTCAGGCAAACGGCTGGGCTGGAAAGACTTCACGCTACCGTCCGGTAACTGGAACCAGACGCGTAACCCCTGACCGCGATCGAGCGCAATCCCGATATCTCCGTTAAACAACCCCAGTGCACTGTCGTTGCGCGAGATCATCACAGGTCGCCCTTCAAACCAGCGCGAATGCGGCATGCGGTTAATTTTGTGCTTCTGAACAAGAAGCTGCTCCAGCCTGTCGTTCAGACCACTGACGCCAAACGGCCCTTCCCTCAGTGCGCACAGTAACTGGTACTCACCAAAGGCGGCAATGACCTGCTCTGGTGAGTGGCGCTGTTGTATACATTTCAGGAAATACTGATACCCCTCCAGGGCGTCATCCAGCATCACCTGATACTCTTCTCCGCTTTGCAGTGATTTTTTCTCGATGTCGGCAAACGTACCGTCAAACACCGCACGCGTACTGTGCCGATCGCCACGGTTTACCGCGGCAGCCAGTTGGCCGATGCCGGAGTCGCTGCCGAAACGATAGCTTTTTTGCAGCAGACACAGGCTGTCACGTAGCGCCCCCGCCACCGGCGAGTTATCGGCTTCAAGTACGCAGCCGGTCAGACGCGCCAGCTCCTGAGCACGCGCGGCGGTATAACCAAAGCTGGCGTAAGTACAAATATCCCCCAACACCGCCCCAGCTTCCACAGAAGCAAGCTGGTCACGATCGCCCAGAAAAATGACGCGCGCATGGGGCGGCAGAGCATCAATCAACCGCGACATCATTGTCAGGTCGATCATCGATGCTTCATCTACCACCAGTACGTCCAGATGCAGCGGGTTACCCGCATGATATCGCAGACGCTGGCTACCTGGCTGAGCACCGAGTAATCGGTGCAGCGTGCTGGCTTCATTTGGGAAAAGCGCACGTTGCTCCACGGTGAGTGGCAACTTTTGCAATGCCCCACCTAACGATTCCGTCAGACGAGCCGCCGCTTTGCCAGTGGGGGCCGCCAGACGAATACGGCACTTTTGCTCGCCCGATAGCTGGATCAGCGCGGCAAGTAGTTTTGCCACGGTGGTCGTTTTCCCGGTTCCCGGGCCGCCAGAGATAACCGAGATCCTCCGCGTCAACGCCACGGCTGCCGCGACTTTTTGCCAGTCTGTCACCTCATCAGAGGTAAACAGCGTATCCAGCACGTGCCGGAGTTGCGCTTCATCACAAGGCAGAGGCACATTCGTCTCGCTGAAGAAGCGTGCCACTGTCAGTTCATTGCGCCACAGCCGGTTAAGGTACAAACGTTCGCCGCACAGGATCATCGGCGTCCCGGTATCGGTTCCGCTCACGGCAGGCGAGCCGAGTAATATCGCCTGCCAGTCCGCTGCGTCACCCAGCAACGCGAAACACGCCTGTAAAGCCGGAGGCATTTTCTCATCAACAACCAGACGCGACAGCGGCAGGCAGACATGCCCCTCTCCCGCGTCTTTACTCAGGATTGCGGCGGCGAGCATCACAGCGGGTTCATCGCCTGCAACCATCATGGCAAACTGTACATCCAGGTGGCGCAGTAATCGTTGTTCTACCGCTTCCAGCAATAGCGCCTGCATCGTCATGCCACCTCCTCTGTGCTTGCGGCAAACAGGTTATCCATTTTTTCAATCAGCTCTGCAGCCGGGCGCGTACTAAAGATGCCAGAGTGTGGGTCGTTAGCATCCACTCCACGCAGAAAGAGGTAAATGACGCCGCCAAAATGGTCTTCGTAACGGTAATCGGCAATGCGATGCCGCAGGTAACGATGCAGCGCCAGGGTATAGAGCTGATACTGCAGATCGTAGCGATGCGCTTGCATGGCTGATGCCATCGCCTGTTGGGTGTAGGCTTCGCTGTTTTCCCCCAACCAGTTCGATTTGTAGTCCAGCAGGTAGTAGCGCCCTTCGTGGCGGAAAACCAGGTCAATAAAACCTTTTAACATGCCCTGCACCTGGCGGAAGTTCAGCGCTGGGCAACCGGCAGATAACGGGTCATGATCGCGGATCAACGTATCAAGCGCATCGGCCCTGAGCGGGCTGGCAATTGGGAGATAAAACTCCATCTCCACCTGTTTATCTTTGGCACTCAACTGGCTCAGCGAGATCCCTTGCGCCGTGAGTGGAGCATGCAGCACCGTGCTGATCCAGTCGGTGAGAACCGGCTGCCACTGTGCGTCATAACCTCCACTCTGCAACATCTTTAGCACCCACTCCTCAGAGACTGGCTGGGTAAAATCCAGTTCTTCAAACAGGCTATGTAAAAATGTGCCTGGTGAGGCTCCACGCGGGAATTGATGCGGAGTGAGCATCGGCTCATCAGGCACGCTACCGGTCCCTGCTGCATCGACATCCAGTTTTGGCATCAGATCCTGCGCAATGCTCTGCCCGTGCTGCTGTAAACCGGAATAACTCGTCACACGCCAGTCGTCAGCAATTGTGCGCACAACCTGGCGGGCATGGAGCTCAGACTCGCGCAGCTCCGGCATTTGCCAGCGGCTATTATCGGGCTGCGACGGAATGTGCAGGGCAGTATGATCCCCACATAGTGATTCGATGCACTGGCGCAGGCCTGCTGCATCTTTGGGTTCGCCGAGCTGAATAAGCCGCCCCAGCGCACTCAGATGAAAATCGCTCTCCCCGGTCTTCTCACCGCGGCGACGAAACAGCGGGGCGACGCCCATGCTGCAGTGCCAGACCGAACGGGTTAACGCCACATAGAGCAGGCGCAAATCTTCCGCCAGACGTTCGGCCTCTGCCAGTTCAACGCTGGACTCGGCTTTACTGAGATCGAGCACCGCCTCAAATGATTCGCGATCGTGGTAAAAGGCCTGATCCTGTACGCGGTAATTGGCAATAAACGGCAACCAGACCAGCGGATACTCCAGACCTTTTGACTTGTGAATGGTGACGATCTGCACCAGATGTTTATCACTTTCAAGACGCATCTGCTGACTGGACGAATTACTGTTCGGGTCGGCAATCTGTTGCGCCAGCCAGCGCACCAGAGCGTGCTCACTCTCCAGTTGCGTGCCCGCTTCCTGCAGTAGCTCACTGATGTGTAAAATGTCGGTCAGACGGCGCTCACCGCCCGCTGTCGCGAGCATATTCTCCGCAATGTGACGCTGCGCCATAAGCTCACGCACCATCGCCATTACACCACGTCTGTGCCATTTATCCCGGTAGTGAACAAACTCTTCCACTACTGCATCCCACGCGTCTTCGTCGTTATTGAGCGCATCAATATCACGCGCATTCAGCCCGAGCATCGCGCTGGCTAACGCACTACGAAGCGTGCTTTCCCGCTCCGGGGAGAGTACCGCCTGGAGCAGCCATAACATCTCCTGCGCCTCCAGCGTTTCGAAGACACTGTCGCGGTTTGAGAGGTAGACGGACGGAATGTTCAGCAATGTCAGGGCATCGCGGATAAGCGCAGCCTCCTGACGGCTACGCACCAGCACCGTAATATCCGATGCCTTTACAGGGGTTGACTCTTCACCCTTCCAGAGCACCGCCTCGCCACGTGCACCCGCACTGAGCCAGTCACGAATTTGTGCGGCACAGTACTGGGCCATGGCATTTTGATAGTCCGCGACGCCATAGCCTTCTCCGTCCAGCAGCCAAAAGTTCATGGCGGTCTGAGTCGTCCCGTTGAGTTCGAAGCGCAATGAGGCATTTTTTGCCGCAAACTTTACCGGCTGGAAAGGGATCTCCCGGAACATAAATGCCGTATCCATGCGGCTGAAAAGCGCGTTGACGCTCTCTACCATTCCGGGAGATGAGCGCCAGTTGGTATCCAGAGTGTAATGCGCGTCAACTTCGCTGCGGGCTTTCATATAGGTGAAAATATCCGCGCCACGAAAAGCGTAAATTGCCTGTTTAGGATCGCCAATTAACAACAGCGCGGTATCAGGCTGTTGTCGCCAGATACGGCGAAAAATGCGGTACTGCTGAGGGTCGGTATCCTGGAACTCGTCAATCATCGCAACCGGGAAACGGTTACGAATAGCCGCGGCAAGTGCTTCACCATTTTCGCTGCACAACGCGGCATCCAGGCGGCTCAGCATATCGTCAAACCCAAGTTCACCGCGGCGACGCTTTTCACGCGAGACGGTTTCACGGATCTCCGCCATTGCGCGGGTGATCATCAGGTCATTGAGCGTTAACGGTTCGGCCAGCAGGGCTTCGATAGCCACAAACAGCGGATGCTCCGGCACAATGCCATCGGCTTTGGTTCGTTCAACCAGAAAACACTGAGAGAATTTTTCCAGCGCATCCGGGAGCTGATACCCTCGCGTCTCTTCCTGTGCCCAGGCGCTGATCTTATCGATCCATTTCCCCTGATTTGCACGGTTAAATTTACGTCTGTCGATCCCGGAATTTTCGATGATCGCCTCAATCTCGCCGACCGACGCATTCCACTTTTGTTTGATGGCCGCAATTTTGGCGGTAATTTTTTCATGGCGAGAAGCGAGGGTTTCATCTGCTGGCGGCGGAGATTTGATTACCGGCGCTTCACCCTGAAGATAGCGATCGATCGCACGCAGAAGCTCCTCTGGGCCCTTCCATAACGCATGTACCGCTTCGGCGATATCTCGCGGTAAGGGGTAACAGTGGCGACGCCAGAAATCCGCACAGGCCTGATAGCGAAGCACGGATTCATCTTCGATGAGTTGCTGCTCAAACAGCATGCCGGATTCAAACGCATTCAGGCTCAGCATGCGCTGGCAAAAACCGTGAATGGTGAAGACGGACGCTTCATCCATCTGCCGTTCAGCCAGGAGCAACCACTGTGCGGCCTGTTGCTTATCAGCAATCTCTTCCAGAAGGCTCGCGTAGAGAGGGTTATCCGTGCTCTGACGCAGACAGGCGATACGCAGCTCATGGATATTGGTACGAATACGACCGCGCAACTCCGCGGTGGCAGCCTCGGTGAAGGTGACGACCAGCAGCTCTTCCACGCTTAAAGGACGTGGAAAAGCCGCGTTGCCGCCAAGCCCTAACAGCAGGCGCAGATAGAGCGCGGCAATGGTGAAGGTTTTTCCCGTTCCCGCTGAAGCTTCAATCAATCGTTCACCCTGTAGAGGTAAACGTAAGGGATCAAGAGGCTCAGCGGTATCGGTCATTCTTTCTTACTCCAGGGCATAGTTTGCTGCAGCGCGCTGACGCTCTTCCAGACTTTCCAGCCTTTCGGGTGTACGTACTCCGTTTTCCCGTTCTGGCTACCGGAAACCTGAGACAGGATGGTCATTCCCTGCGGCTTAATCACCGCCTGATGGAAGAAGTCGGCAACCTTCTGAGGCGTCAGCTGTTTTATCTCGGCCACTACTTTATCACGCGAATCAAAGTTCAGATTACCGCGATCAAAATCTTTGCTGAGCTGTGACGCTTCTTCACCCAATGTCTGCGGTGGCTGCATCACCTGAGCGATGACGGCCTGCTGGATCTGGGCAAATTCGTCCGGTTTCATGGCGCGCAGTTTTGCTTCCACTTTTGGGAAGAAAGCCTGATAACGCTGCCAGAGATAAGCCGGTTGTTTATCGCTACTTTGCAGCAGGAAACCCAGCCCCCACTGACGGCCAACGTTCATGGAGAACGCAAAGACCGCATAGCCAAGCTGCTCTTCTGTACGTAGCTGGTTATAGAACCACGGCTGAATAATCTGTCCCAGAACGGCACTCCGCGCTGAACTGGAGAATTCATCATAACCCGTTGGTACAAACACCGCTGCCAGCGCAGAATCCGTACTTGTGCCCGCCTTTTCAAAAATCACATTCTGTTTTTTCTCAACCAGCACATCCTGGTTGCGGCACCACTCGTCACCTTTCGAGCCGAGTTGGGTGCGTACATTCTCCGCCAGCGTTTTGGCCTGCACCTCACTCATGTTGCCGACGATCAGGAACTCAGGACGCGTGTTGGTTTTCAACGCATCACGGTAAGCCAGCACATCTTTCAATGAGATCGAAGGCAGTAACGCACGGCGATCTTCACGCTGGAAATAAGGAATTTGCGACAACATTTGCGCCGGCATAAGCGCCAGATCGTAAGCTTTACCCTTCTCCGCAGAGTCCATCATCTGCGCATACCAGGATTTGGCCTGCTCAAGCTGTTCTTCCGTCGGCGTGTAACTAAAATAGCCCTCAAGCAGTGCCTGGAACAGCTGAGGCAGTCGCTGAGTGTAACCATTTGCATTGACCATCAAACCGTTATTGGCATTGGTTGAGAAGCTGATCCCCCCCACGGCCGCCTGATTGCTGAGCTGATCGAGCGCGATGCCAGCAAGATAGTCATTCAGGGCGAACATCACCTGATTTTTGGCGCTATTCATCGCCTTTGGGTTACGCAGAACGACGCTGACATCGGCTTTTGGCTCATTCGCAAAATAGCGGCTTGGGGTATACACCACGCGCAACGTCGGCTCATCAATAATAAGTTCCGGGTGCGGATAATCCTTTGTGGTTTTGATCAGCGAGAAATCATCCGGGATGTAGGGGTTCAGCTCCGGCAGTTTCAACGCAATCTCCCCGGCTCTTTTCTGCCAGTCGGCGAAGGTCTGGGCGCTGATTTTGTCCACCTGATAAGGAGCGTCTACAAAATAGGCCGTTTTGTTATGGGGTTCGTTCGGGCTGATGTACCAGATGCGGGCATTCTGCGGGGTCATCATCGCAAGGCGGGCTTTTACGGCGTCCGCATCATATTGATCGGCGATATTGACCGCATCAAGAGTATGTTCCACCGGCACGCGGATCATGGTATCCGCCAGCCACTCCACATAGTCCATGTCGCGGGTAATGGACGGGTAACGGAAATCGAGATCCAGCACGTGAGCCAGTTCATCAAAGTAGCGTTTATCGACGCCTTTATCACGCAGCAGAGAAAGGTAGCTAAAGATCGCCGCCACCACTTCATCACGGTTTGCCTGCCCTTTGTCAGTCAGGGTTGCAGATATCGCCAGCACACCGCTATTGCCGTTCACCACGGGATCGGAGTCGGCTCGAATACCTTCCACCAGCCCTTGTTTTTGCAGCCAGTCAGAAAGCGTACCCGGGCTACGGTTGCCAATCAGATAGGTCACCAGTTCATCGGTTTTACTGCGAAACTGTGCCGTGTTGTTATCAATGCGGAATTCAACACGTAACACCTTGCGTGGCAAGGCGGGCACGTAGTGGATAACAATCCCTTTTTGTGCGTCCGTGACCACCGGAACGGTTATCTGAGGTACGTCGATATTTTTATTCGGCACACGACCAAACGTCTGAGCGGCCATGCTTGCCAGCTCTGGCAGCGGTTTGTTGCTGTAGATAACCGCTTTCATCAGGTTCGCGGAGTAATATTTGTCGCGAAACGCATGCAGCGCATCAAGCACCGGGCTGTTTGGCTTATCGCTTAATGTTTCCAGGTTACCACCGGAGAAACGCGAACCCGGATGCGCCGGGTTAATGGTTTCGGCGCTCACCTGGGCCATGCGCATACCGTCTCGCGTACGGGCAAGGGTTAACTCAGCATTAACGGCATTGCGTTCACGTTCAGCATATTTTTTATCCAGCAGCGGTGCAGCGATGGAATCAGCAAGACGATCAACCGCCCCTTCCAGTGCATCATTTTCGACTTCGAGATAAAAAGCCGTACGGTACGGTGCTGTACTGGCGTTGTGACTACCGCCGTGCATTTTCAGAAATTCGGACAGGCTATCTGGCTGCGGGTATTTTTTAGACCCCATCAGCGTCATATGTTCCAGATAGTGCGCAAGCCCAGGATGGGCATCAGGATCTTCCAGTGACCCAATCGGCACCACAAGGGCCGAGAGGGATTTCACCGCCTGCGGATCGGAAACCAGCAGCACGGTCATGCCGTTATCAAGGCGAATAGCCTGATACTGACGGGTATCTTTTTCGCTCTTACGGATAGTTTCCTGAACAGGTTGCCAACCGGAGTCTGCTTGAGTGAAGGGAGCCCAAAGGGCGACAAACAAAACCAACGCTTTAAACAAGGTGCTGCCTGGCATTACGACCTCTTTATCACGGCTACATCATTAACAAACTGCGTGCTGGACACGCCAGCATCTCTTTCTTTGAGTACATCAGTCCGTGATAACAGGTGCATCATAAATGAACACCCTTTCCTGTGCAATTTTTATACAGCACTCACGACTGATTAAATTTGAACAACGGTAACAGATAACGCTGCGCCTCTTCCGTGATCGTCTCGAAGTACTCTGGTTCAAGCGTGCGCCATAAGCGCTGATACCAGACATCTTCACCTTCGCCACGTACCATCATGTTTCCTTCATAGGCTTGTATAAATTTACTTCGCGCTTTCTGCAGTGACGCCTCATCCGTTAACATTGCATCATTCTGTACGTCATAACAGGCTTTTATCCAGGCACCGCCACTCTCAGGCAGTAACAAAAGTGGTTTGTTCATGCCCTGACGGTAGCCCTCAATATACAAACACAGATAACGTAACGCCTGTTCAGACTCCATTGGCGGGAAGCGCCATTCGCCCTCTTTGCGCACGAATATCCGGCTTTCACCTTTATTACCCACCGCACTGTAGACAAGATGTTCCAGCCAGAGTTGCAACCCTTGTGAAACGCTAAGCATAGAAGGTCGCCAGCGTAGCAGCCCGTCCGGCTGAACCTGGGTTAGCCAGCCCGTTAACTGAACGCCGTTACAGCTGAGATCAATTTCAATGTTTTTTCCGGGTTGTCGGCACTCCCTTACGCGCTCCGCCAGCGCTGTCATCTCCTGGCACTGCGCCTCCCAGACAATTTCACCAAACGCTCCATAAGGCAGTTGCCCTGCTGCGCGGTAACGGCGAAAAAGTTTGTCAGCATCTTCCTGCTCAACCAGCGCATTCAACAGTTGCAGGTTTAACTGATAGCGCTCCAGCCCTTCCAACGTAAAGGGCTCCGCATCGGGAATTTCGTTCTCTTCAGAGCGGAAATTGACCTGTAATCGCTGCTGGAAAAAGGCCCGCACCGGGTGCGCCCAAAACCGCTGAAGCTGTTCAAATGTCAGTGTGTCAATGGGTCGAGGGTCAAGCGCCTGAATGAAATCGGTATGCGCAGTTCCCTCTTTTTTCGCCGCAGGAAGCCACTCGTGAGCATAGCTCTGGTGCTCACTCACCACGTAGTTCATCGGATCAAACGGCATGCGGCTGTGACAACAGGTGATATGCGCTTTCACCCGCTGTTCACTTTCATCGCAGTTACGTTCTGCATCCCCCGGCAGGTAGTGGCTCTGTCCGATATAATCCACCAGCTCCTGCACCAGAACAGAAGGGAAACGCTCACTGTTGTCCTGAATTGAGCGGCCAATGTAACTGATGTAGAGCTTACTCTGGGCGGAAATGAGCGCTTCAAGGAAGAGATAGCGATCGTCATCACGACGACTACGGTCTCCCCGCTTTGGATTAGCACTCATCAGATCAAATCCCAGTGGTGCCAGTGCACGTGGATAAATACCGTCATTCATGCCAAGCAGACACACCACTTTGAACGGGATAGAACGCATTGGCATCAGGGTGCAGATATTCACCGGGCCCGCCAGGAAACGCTGACTGATTCGCTCCTGGTCAAGTCGCTGCGTCAACTCATCCCTCAGCAGTGACAAGGGGATCTCTTCGTGATAATGGGAGTTCACACCCTCGTCGACGATAGCCTGCCACTGCGTTTCAATGAGCGCCATTGCGGCTTCAGTGTCACTGTCTGGCAGGAAGAAATCATTGAGCAATGCTCTACAAACCGGGAGCCATTCTTCCAGAGTACGCGGTTGCATTAACTCACTTCGCCAGCGATTAAGCTGCATCAATAGTGAAGCCAGATGCCCCACCAGCTCAGCAATTAACCCGCTGGTCTCATCGTAAGGAAGTACCTCATTCCACTCCCCCTGACTGCTTTCCATGGCATAACCCAACAACATACGTGTCAGGCCAAACCGCCAGGTATGCTGCCCGGTTGGGGGGAGTCCGAACGCCTGGACGTTATCGTCATCGATCCCCCAGCGAACACCCGATTCGTTAACCCATTGGCGAAGGTAGCGTAGCCCCTCTTCATTGATGTTGAAACGCGCAGCCAGAACAGGAACATCCAGTAACGCCAGAACATCTTCGGAAATAAACCGACTATCAGGCAGTGACAACAGGGTGATAAATGCCTGCAAAGCCGGATGAGACTGACGGGCACGACGGTCCGAGATAGCGTAAGGCAGGTATCGTTCACCCGTCGCACTGCCAAAAACGGCCTGAATGAAGGGACTGTAATTGTCGATATCCGCCACCATCACCACGATATCGCGAGGTGTCAGCTCAGGATCATCCTGCAGCATGTTCAACAGCTGGTCATGGAGGATTTCAACTTCGCGCTGCGGGCTATGGCATACGTGGATGGTGACACTACGATCGTCAGGATCCAACATCCGCTTCCTGTCGCTGCGTTCAAACTCTTGCGCCGTAACACCCATGACAGCACGGTTTTCCAGCTCCAGAATATCTAACTGAATATTATGCAGCAGGCTATCCGGGGAGATCTCAACAAAGGCATCCACATCGCCTTCACCAGACGAGGTGATGTCTGAAAGCATGTGAATGTAATCACGCCCCAGCTTCCCCCATGAGGCGAGCAGTGGATTCGGCAGGTTCTGGATACCTTCTTCATCGAACAGTTGTCCGGCAGTCGAGCTGTCTTTAAACAGCGGGATGGTTCGTTCTTCAAAAAGTCGTTTTCTCTGGCGGGTAACCAGCCGCGAAAGCCAACGTTCGTCGAGGATATCCCCCCAATATTGTCGACAAGGGTTGGTAAACAAAATATGAATATCAATATGTTTACCCAGAGCATTCAACGCTTTGAGATAGACAGCGGGTAATGCGGATATCCCACAGATAAAAACGCGTGATGGTAGTCGGGCTGGTCGCTCCGACGTATTTTCAAGTATGGAGATAAACCGCTCGTACAGATTGGCACGGTGCCACTTAGGCTGGCCAAGTTTCTCCGTGTGCTCCACCAGCGCTTTCCACAGTGGTGCCTGCCAGATTTGCGCCTCCGGTAATCCATCTACCCGTTCCCCCGCTTCCCAGCGAGTCAGCCACTCTGAACGGTATACCAGATACTGGTCATAAAGATCGGCGGTGCGCGACGCGAGCTGGAACAGCTTGCGTTTATCGGTATCGTCATTGAGATAGTGGTTCAGCATCGCGAACTCATCGCGCTGAAGCATTTCCGGCAGCAACGCCATTAGCTTCCAGCTCATGCTTTGCTTGTTGAAAGCACTTTGCTCCGGGATGTCCGGCAAGACGCGGACAAACATCTCCCAGATAAAGCTCGCGGGGAGTGGGAACTCAATGTTCGCAGCAATGCCAAATTTACGGGAAAGCGACATTTGCAGCCACTGTGCCATACCGGTGCTCTGCACCAGCACCATTTCAGGCTCAAAAGGATCGTCAAGCCGCTCGCGCTCAACGATATATTCCATCAGTGCTTCCAGCACATCCAGACGATTTGAGTGGTATACCCTTAACATAGAAGCTCCCGACTACTGGCTAACCGGGCAATGCAGACGCGTTATCTCACCGCGCCGCCCCAGAGGAGAAATAAGTGTAACCGTGATGCTGACACATCCGGCGAACGTTGTCTGCCCCCGACTGGCCTGCCAGCCTGCCGGTAGAACATTTGTTGAGAGCTGAGACTGGTTCCAGGCATGGTGCCAGAGCTGCCGATATTGGTTAAACAAGGTGAACCGTGTCGCCAGGGTCCGGTGATAACCTGACAGTGCGGTCACGATCATCACCATCAGCATCATCGCCAGAAGGACCTCAACCATGCTAAACCCTTTTTCTCTGTTCATGGCAACAGGCATAACGCGCTCCCCTTGAGTGGACAAAAATCACTCCAGCCGTGAGGCGAAAAGCGAATCTTACCGTCGATTATCTCTCCTGTGCGCCAGAGCAGCAGGTCGTTGACTCCAGCAATGAGCAAAACATGTGTCTCACTCAATAGACGCAAACAAACTCGCCATGACGAGGCCTTTTTGCACTGAATCTGAGATTCTGGAGACCAATCCTGAACGCGTCCCCACTCAAGTGCAGATTGCACAGACGCCTGCTGCTGGAGTGAACGGCTCTCATCGCCAACGAGCGCACTAAACGTTGTCAGTTGCTGGTTGAGACCCGTGAGGATCAAGGTACCGAGCACCAGTAAAAGCAAAACCAACGCCAGCGAAGACATTCCGCGTTGACGGTTCACAAGTTATACCCCGTGACCCCATATAAAGCCTGATATGGCTCCCCCTGCTGACCTTTACGACTGGCGGTCAGTTCGATATTCAACTCTGGTGCAAAACCGGCATGCTCAACTTTACGCATCATAAAGTGCAGGATCACAAGCTTGTCCGGTTCGGTGAGCTTTTCCCATCCCTTTCCTTCACACGAGGTTGCCCCACGCAGCGTTTCCAGAGCACCTGCTTCCAGACGAAAACCGGTGCTGTCATTTTCTGATGCAGTGTTATCCCAACTGCCGTTACTGTTGGCATCCCACCGAACAATGACACAGCTCCCTTCCCTGCCAATCACCAGGCCTTGTCCCTGACAGTTTCCGGCGCAATATCCTGCGCGCTGAAGGTGCTTACCGAGAGCAAACAGGCGCTGCCAGACCTCCTCTTCCAGCTCTCGCTGGCCGGATTGCAGTAATACAGCCCGCTGCAACCCGGGTAAAAAACGCGATGCGCTGACCAGTAAAAAGCTGCTGATCGCCATAGTAATCAGCACTTCAATAAGTGAGAAACCGCGCTGTCTCATTGACATGAACCGTCCCCTGAACTCTTGCACATCCTGATGCGCCCTCCATTTGAGACAATAATCAGCCATTCTCCTGCTCGGCTTTGTACGCGTATCCGCCCTGCCCATGCTGTATCTCTTAATCCATAAAACCCTAGTGACGGTGTTAGCTCACTCACCGTGACTTCAGGCCAGAGTGGCAACAGTACAAAGGGACTTCCCTTCTCGCAGCCTTGCATAACAGAGCTCACCAGACAGTCCCTGCCTCCAACCCGCTGAAGGGTAATCTGGTGGTCACGATTGTGCCGGTTGGCATTATTGCGCAGAAACACCAGGTAATCGCGAACCTGACTGGCGGTTTGCCACAGCCGCTGCTGCCGTTGCCAGCTGTCCCAGCCGTACAAACCTGACGCACTGAGGATGACAATCAACGAAATCGCTACCAGTGTTTCGATAAGCGTAAAACCGTTCTCTTTTTTCATACCGGGAGTGTGGCGAAGTGCCGTGAAGGTGACGAGCAACGGATTACTGTTTTCCGGGTCGTTATCCAGAGAATTGACCAGGTTGCAGCGTGTTGCACGCTTTCTGGATAACGCTTCGTGAAACGGGATAAAGGCGAAAAAAAACCGGCGCTAATAAGCACCGGTTGTGTCACGCTTTACTACATCAGATAGCGACGGGCGCTTTGATGCCTGGGTGCGGGTCGTAGCCCTCAATCTCAAAATCATCAAAGCGGTAATCGAAGATCGACGCCGGTTTGCGTTTGATAATCAGCTTCGGTAGCGCACGCGGTTCGCGAGTCAGCTGGAGATGCGTCTGTTCCATATGGTTACTGTAGAGATGGGTATCCCCACCGGTCCAGACGAAATCACCCACTTCCAGGTCGCACTGCTGCGCCATCATGTGAACCAGCAGCGCATAGCTGGCGATGTTAAACGGCAGGCCGAGGAACACGTCGCAAGAACGCTGGTAAAGCTGGCAGGAGAGCTTGCCGTCTGCCACATAGAACTGGAAGAACGCGTGGCACGGTGCCAGTGCCATTTTATCCAGTTCACCCACGTTCCAGGCTGAAACGATAATACGGCGCGAGTCCGGATCGTTTTTCAGCTGGTTCATCACGGTGGTGATCTGGTCAATATGGCGTCCATCAGGCGTTGGCCATGCGCGCCACTGTTTACCGTAAACCGGACCCAGGTTGCCGTTTTCATCTGCCCATTCGTCCCAGATTGAGACGTTGTTTTCGTGCAGATACGCAACGTTGGTATCGCCTTGCAGGAACCAGAGCAGTTCATGAATGATCGAGCGCAGGTGGCAGCGCTTTGTTGTCACCAGAGGGAAGCCTTCTTGCAGATTGAAGCGCATCTGGTGGCCAAAAATGGAGAGCGTGCCGGTACCGGTACGGTCATTTTTCGGCGTGCCCTCATCGAGCACTTTTTTCATCAATTCAAGATACTGTTTCATGGTTCCTCAGGAAATTTGTTGCTGTGAACGACGACGATACGCCCAAATCATCATAATGGCACCCGCGACTATCATCGGAATGGAGAGAATTTGCCCCATGCTGATGTACTGCACCCATTCGCCGGTAAACTGTGCATCCGGCTGGCGGAAGAACTCGACGATGATACGGAACGCACCGTAGCCAATCAGGAACAGACCAGAGACAGCCCCCATCGGGCGCGGTTTGCGGATAAACAGATTCAGGATGATAAACAGCACCACGCCTTCAAGCGCCAGTTCGTAAAGCTGGGACATATGGCGCGGCAGAACGCCGTAGGTATCGAAAATGGACTGCCACTCCGGGTGTGATGGCAGTAGCGCGATATCTTCTGCGCGGGAACCCGGGAAAAGCATCGTGTACGGCACGCTTGGATCAACGCGCCCCCACAGTTCACCGTTGATAAAATTGCCCAGACGACCAGCCCCCAGACCAAACGGGATCAGTGGTGCGATAAAATCTGAAACCTGGAAGAAGTTGCGCTTGGTGCGTTTGGCAAAAATCACCATCACCAGAATCACACCAATCAGGCCACCGTGGAAGGACATACCACCATCCCACACACGGAACAGATAGAGCGGATCGTTCAGGAATACCGGGAAGTTATAGAACAGCACATAGCCAATACGACCGCCAAGGAACACGCCGAGGAAGCCCGCATAAAGCAGGTTTTCGACTTCGTTTTTGGTCCAGCCGCTGCCAGGACGGCTGGCACGACGGCCTGCAAGCCACATGGCAAAAATGAAGCCCACCAGGTACATCAGACCGTACCAGTGAAGCGAAACAGGTCCTACTGAGAAAATGACCGGATCAAATTCCGGAAAATGCAGATAACCACTGTTCATCTGTCACCACAAGATGTTGTTATTCCGCTGAAAGTGGACAGCGGTAGAAATGCGATTCTGCTGTAAGCAGAGGCTCCAAAGTTGCGAATCATAGCATAAGGCGGGCGTGGAGGATGCGCCAGAGATGTAAAAGATGTGTATAGGGTTTTATGCGTGCTGACGCTCTCTCCCTGTGAGAGAGAGCGAAAGACGATTAGCGGCCACCGCGGATCAGACCACCCATACCGCGTCGTTCCATAAACGCAGCAACCTGATGACGGACTTCAGTTGCCAGTTGCGCTTCAAGGCTGCGTTCAGCCAGCTCACGGGCATCGTCGATTTCGATATGCCGCAACAGGTATTTCACGCGGGCGACAGCGCGACCGTTCATCGACAGATGGCGGTATCCCAGACCAATCAGGATCGCGACGCACATTGAATCCCCGGCCATTTCACCGCACAGGCGTAAATCAATCCCGTACTGTTCCGCTTCACGAGCGATCATCGCTAACGCGCGGATTATCGCCGGATGCAGGCTGTCGTAGATACTGGCGACGCGGGTGTTGTTACGGTCGACGGCCAGGATATATTGCGTCAGGTCGTTCGTGCCGACGGAGATAAAATCAACACGGTTGGCCAGTTGCGGCAGCATGAAGACCATAGACGGCACTTCGAGCATCACCCCAATCCGCGGTTTCGGGATCGCGTAGCCAATCATCTCTTCGACTTCACGGCCAGCACGTTCGATCAAGCGTCGTGATTCGTCGATCTCATCAATGCTGGTGACCATCGGCAGTAAAATGCTGAGATTGCCCGTCGCGGCATTCGCACGCAGCATCGCACGCACCTGGATGAGGAAGATCTCAGGCTGGTCGAGCGTAATACGGATCCCGCGCCAGCCGAGGCACGGGTTCTCTTCGCTGATCGGCATATAGGGCAGCTGTTTATCCGCACCCACATCCAGGGTTCGCAAGGTGACAGGTTTGTCGTTAAACATCTGCAGCATCCCCTGATACTGCGCCACCTGCTCCTCTTCGGAGGGGAAACCGCTCTGCAGCATGAACGGAATTTCGGTGCGGTATAAGCCGATACCATCAATGCGACTGCCAAGCTTCTCTTCGTGTTCAGGGCTTAAGCCGGCGTTGAGCATGACTTTGATCCGCTCACCGCTCTTAAGCTGTGCGGGCAGGTTAACGTCATCTTCTGCCAGTTTGCTTAATTCATTCTCTTCGCTGATAAGACGCTGGTATTCCTGAAGCAGAACCGGCTCAGGATCAACCAACAGTTCACCGCGATAGCCGTCAACCACCAGCGTACGGCGGTGCAGTACCGACGGCTGGATATCCGCCCCCATCACGGTAGGAATACCCAATGCACGCACCATAATGGCAGCGTGTGAGTTGGCAGCACCATCGCGCACCACGACACCAGCCAGCCTGTCCTGAGGCAGTTCAGCCAACGTCGTCGCGGAGAGTTCATCTGCGACCAGCACAAACCTTTTTGGCCAGGCATTCGGCCCCTGAATGGTGTCATCCAGATGGAACAGCAGTCGTTGTCCCAGGGTCCGGAGATCTCCCGCTCGCTCTTTCAGGTAACCATCAGTCAGTGCCGCAAATTGCTCGGCAAATTTTTCGATAACCTTTTTTACTGCCCACTCCGCAACCGAGCCTTTATCCACTTCCGCAAAAAGCTCACGACGCAGACGTGCATCGGAGAGCAGGTGCGAATAGAGATCAAAAATGGCTGCCGTCTCTTTTTGCGCACCTGCGGCAAAGCGTTTGCTGTAACGACGAAATTCATTCGCCGCCTCTTCCAGCGCAGCAGTAAGACGCTCGCGCTCAAGCGCTTCATCAAGCGTTGAGGCTTCGTAAACCTGCTCCATTAACGGCAGCGTGGCATCCATCCAGCCTTCTGCAATCGCCACACCTGGCGATGCCGGAAGGGCGCGAATGCGCGTGTGGCGATACTGACCGAAAAGTGCGGCAAGCTGAGACTGGGAGAGGATCGCCGCCATCTGCGTGGCCAGGGTAACGAGGAAAGACTCTTCGCTTTCATCGTACTGACGCAGCTCACGCTGCTGAACAACCAGCACACCAAGCAACTGGCGACGCTGGATAATCGGCACGCCAAGAAACGCGCGGAAGCGCTCTTCTTTTACGGAAGGGATGTATTTAAAACTGGGGTGTTTTTGCGCGTCGGCAAGGTTGATAGGTTCAGCCAGCCGCCCAACCAGACCCACGATACCTTCATCAAATGCGAGCGTTACGGTGCGTCCGCGCGGTTTTTTCAAACCACGGGTCGCCATCAGGTAATAGCAGCGCCGATCGTGGTCGGCCAGATACACCGAACAGACCTCGGTCTCCATCGCAAGACAGATGTCAGTGACCAGAATGTTCAGCGCCTCATTGAGACGCGGAGCACTGGCCACCTTCTCGACTATTTCTCGCAAGCGGGTGAGCATGATTTGCGTAGCTTAACCTCTTTTACGTCGCCAGGCAGGTGCGCTCTGCGGCTTAGGGGGGATCTCCTGAAGCTGCATTACCACACTTGCGAACTCTTTCATCACCCTACGGTAAACATCGCGTTTAAATGACACGACCTGACGAACAGGATACCAATAGCTTACCCAGCGCCAACCATCAAACTCCGGCGTACTGCTGGTTTGCATATTGATGTCTGAATCGTTGCCCACCAACTGCAACAGAAACCACTTCTGTTTCTGGCCGATACAAACCGGCTTTGTGTCCCAACGCACCAAACGTTTCGGTAACTTGTAACGCAACCAGTTGCGGGTGGAAGCCAGGATGCGAACATCTTTCCGGCTTAAACCGACCTCTTCAAAAAGCTCCCGGTACATCGCTTGTTCTGGGGACTCTCCTGGGTTGATCCCGCCTTGCGGGAACTGCCAGGAGTGCTGACCATATCGCCGGGCCCACATTACCTGGCCCTGACGATTACAAATTACTATTCCTACGTTCGGGCGGTAGCCATCGTCATCAATCACCGGACTACCCCAAACTAAACCTTATATATGAATGATTGTTTCACACTACAGGGAGGCGGTAAACCACTCTCTTACAGGCCTGCAACCTAATAACATTTGAATAACTCACAAATAAGTGCTGAGTTATAAACAGATAAGAGCCATCAAAGGGATTTTTATTCACCTTTTCTGTGGATATAGTTGTGAAAAAGTGTCTGATTACCGATGAACAACCTCAATCCCCGTCTTCGCCCCGCTTTCATCAATATTATATAATGATATTACTTTCATGTAGTTAAGTGTGTTATTGCAAACAAAATACAGAATAGCGTGACGATCATCACATCAGGGATCGTCGCGCTGATGAAAGATCGAACAGCGTCGGTTTTATCCACAGATTGTGCCAATAAGTTAGGCACAAATTGTCTGAAAATTCGATTTTCATCGCACGTCAAGGCTGTAAATTGAAACAGTAGTCAGGGTTATGCCCAGTTATCCCATTTTTCTGTGGATAACATGGTGTAAGATCCTGTTCATTGTCAGTGACCAGATTTGAACAACCGGTTTTTCTTCTCAGGTGAAACGATTTCAAACTAATAAAAAAACCTATAAATCATGCACATGGAATATTCGTACAGAAAAAGTTAAACTCTATCCACAGGGGACAATTTCTTCGTTTATTTTTTAATCAAAAGGTTATCTTCATGCATCCGCTTACACCCTTGCTTTCACCACCTTCCAGCGAAGGCCAGTTGCTCCAGCAGGCTCAACGCCTGGCTGGCTTTTCGCTGGGCGAGCTGGCGGCAATGGCCGGGATTCCGATCCCGAAGGATCTGAAACGGGATAAAGGCTGGACAGGCATGCTGCTTGAACTGTGGCTGGGTGCCAGTGCGGGGAGTAAACCAGAGCAAGATTTTGCGGCTCTTGGCGTAGAGTTAAAAACCATTCCCATAGACAGCCATGGGAAACCACTTGAGACCACCTTTGTCTGCGTTGCGCCATTAACCGGCAATACCGGTGTGACATGGGAAACCAGCCACGTTCGTCATAAGCTGAAACGCGTGCTTTGGGTACCGGTTGAAGGTGAACGCCACATTCCCCTGGCCGAGCGTCGCGTTGGTGCTCCGGTGCTCTGGAGCCCGAATGAAGAGGAGGAGCATCAATTGCGTCTGGACTGGGAGGAACTGATGGATATGATCGTTCTTGGACAGGTAGAGCGCATCACAGCCCGACACGGGGAAGTGTTACAGCTGCGTCCGAAGGCAGCCAACAGTAAAGCGCTTACCGAGGCGATCGGTGCGCAGGGCGAGCCAATACTAACGTTACCGCGCGGCTTTTATCTCAAAAAAAATTTCACCGGTGCGCTGCTTGCACGCCATTTTTTACTGAAAACATAGTTTTTTACTCATTTTGAGAGATCCCAAACATAATCATCTGGTTTTTAAGATTTTACCGCTTCCTCCTGTCGGTATATCGGGTTAATACTACACTATGATTTGATACCAGCCAGGTGAGGACGATAACGATGAAAAAATGGGCAGTGTTAATTTCAGCAGTCGGCTTAGCGTTTGCAGTATCGGGCTGTAGTAGTGATTATGTCATGGCGACAAAAGATGGTCGGATGATCCTGACCGACGGCAAACCCGAAGTCGATGATGATACCGGTCTGGTCAGCTACCGTGACCAGGAAGGTAATAAAATGCAGATTAATCGCGACGAAGTCTCACAAATTATCGAGCGATAAACAGAGAGAGGTCAGTCACTTGCTGGCCTTTTTGATTTTTCTCTTCCCCTTTTGCTTCCCCTCTGCCATGTTTATATTCCTTTGTCGGGAAGTTCCTGACGCGGTCTACATGTCTATTGAAGGAAGCCGGCTATGCATTATCACCGTATCCCCCACAGCTCTCTGGAGATAAGCCAACTGGGGTTGGGCACGATGACATTTGGTGAACAAAACAGCGAAGCCGATGCCCATGCACAACTCGATTATGCCGTGAGCCAGGGCATTAACCTGATTGATGTCGCAGAGATGTACCCTGTACCACCCCGTCCGGAAACACAGGGGCTTACTGAAACCTACGTCGGTAACTGGCTGACAAAACGTGGCAACCGTGAAAAGCTGGTCATTGCGTCGAAAGTCAGCGGCCCCGCGCGAAATAACGATGCCGGGATCCGCCCAAACCAGATCCTCGATCGCAAGAATATCCGTGCGGCGCTGGATGCCAGCCTGAAGCGCCTGCAAACAGATTATCTCGACCTGTACCAGGTTCACTGGCCTCAGCGTCCAACAAACTGCTTTGGTAAACTTGGCTACAGCTGGAATGAGAGCGCCCCTGCCGTTACGCTACTGGAAACGCTGGAAGCACTAACCGAGTGCCAGCGAGCGGGTAAAATCCGCTACATCGGCGTATCTAACGAAACGGCCTTTGGTGTGATGCGTTACCTGCACCTGGCGGATAAGCACGATCTGCCGCGTATCGTCACCATTCAGAATCCGTACAGCTTGCTTAATCGCAGCTATGAAGTGGGACTGGCCGAAGTGACGCAGTATGAAGAAGTAGAACTGCTCGCCTATTCTTGTCTCGGCTTTGGCACGCTGACGGGAAAATACCTGAACGGAGCGAAACCGGCTGGCGCGCGTAATACCCTCTTTAGCCGCTTTACCCGCTACAGCGGGGAGCAGACGCAGAAAGCCGTTGCAGCCTATGTGGATATCGCAAAACGTCACGGTCTTGATCCGGCGCAGATGGCGCTGGCCTTCGTACGTCGTCAGCCGTTTGTTGCGAGCACCCTGCTGGGCGCGACCACTATGGAACAGTTGAAAACTAACATAGAGAGTTTCAATCTGAACCTGAGTGAAGAGGTTTTAGCGGAGATTGAAGCGGTGCATCAGGTATATACATACCCGGCACCATAGCTGGACGCTTTTGCCGGGTGGCGGCTTCGCCTGACCCGGCAAAGAGATCAACGCCGACGCTGCCAGATCCACAAGCCAGCAATCGCCAGCGCAAACAGCCCACCAAACCCGACGCCAATACCCACCACCGGCACACCTACTTTTACTGCCAGCGAGTAAAGCCCCAGCATTAACAACATCGCCAGGTTTTCACCCAGGTTTTGTACCGCAATGGCGTTGCCTGCACCGACAGTTTGCTTGCCACGTTCCTGCAGTAACGCATTCAGCGGTACCACGAAGAATCCACCCAGAATACCAATCAGGATTAGGAGGGCATAAGCTGGCAATAACGCGTGTTGCAGCGAGAAAATAAGCACGACGACGCCAATCAGGATCCCTGCCGGCATACAGCGCGCTACTGTCTCAAGCGTTACCAGTTTCGCTGCCGCCCCCGCACCAACAACAATCCCGATAGCAACCATCGCATTAAGGTAGGTTGGGGTCGCATTGTCGGTAATACCCAGCGCCACAGGCACCCATAGCACCAGCAGGAAGCGCAGCGTGACACCCGCTCCCCAGAACATACTGGTTCCCATCAGGGAGAAGCGCGTTTCACCGTTACGCCACAGCACACGACAGGCGTTGAAAAAACTTCCTGTCATCGGCTTAAAGCGCCAGGATTGTCCCGGGCGTGCCACTGGCAGCTTCGGGATAAACAGGTTAGCCACAACCGCCCCACCATACACCACCGCACAGACACCCAAAGCCGCCAGCACATGCCAGTCGGCAAGCACCCCACCCGCAACGGAGCCGAGCAGGATGGCCGCAATGGTGGAAGACTCCATCAGACCATTGGCTTTCACCAGCTTATCACCCGTTGTCAGCTCTCCGAGGATGCCATATTTCGCCGGAGAGTAAGCGGCGGCGCCAATGCCCACCAGCGTATAACCAATGAACGGATTAAAACCAAAACAAATGCTTGCGGCACCCAGTAATTTCAGTCCGTTAGCAAACATCATCACCCGGCCTTTCGGGAAACTGTCCGCCACCTGCCCTACAAAGGGAGCAAAGATAATGTAAGCACCCACAAACACCATCTGCAGGATCGGCTGACTCCAGTCGGGGTAAAACTCGGCTTTCAGCAGCGCCAGAGTGGCAAACAGAAGCGCATTATCACCGAACGCAGAGAGAAACTGCGCGGCGATGACCGCCATCATGCCTTTTGATCTGAGCGATGTATTAGTGTGTACTGACTCACGCATTTTGCTGTTCCGCCTGTTCAACCATGCTCTTCAGGGTCACGAAATCGGGCTTCCCACTGCCCAGTACCGGGAGTTGCTTCAGATAACGAATATCACGCGGCACCGCCAGCTCGGGAATACCATGCTCACGAGCATGTTTGAGTAACTGCTCGCGCTTAAGCTCGCTGTCAGTGGTATACAGGACCAGCGCTTCACCTTTGCTGGCATCACTCTTCACCACTGTCGCATGCTGTTTGTCAGCGGACACAGCCGTCGCCAGTTGTTCAACCATTTCCAGAGAGACCATTTCACCGGCAATTTTGGCGAAGCGTTTTGCACGCCCCTGGATCTGCACGAAACCTTGTTCATCAAAACGGACAATATCACCGGTGTCATACCATCCTGTTTCGACCTCACCCGTAACGTTTTCCGCCGTCGGCGCTTCCAGCACACCCGGGTTTTCCACACGCAGATAACCGTTCATCACGTTTGGCCCTTTGAGCTGCAGGCGGCCACCGTCCTCAATACCTGGCACAGCCAGCAAGCGTGCATCCATCCCCGGCAAAATTCGGCCAACCGTACCCGGTTTTGCTGCCATTGGCACGTTAATCGAGACTACCGGTGCACACTCGGTAACACCATAGCCTTCAAGAATGCGCAAACCAAACTTGTCCTGCCAGATTTGACGCGTACTCTCCTGCAGTTTTTCTGCGCCAGCTACCACATACCGCACACGATAAAAATCATACGGGTTGGCGAAACGCGCATAGTTACCCAGGAAAGTGGAGGTTCCGAACAGGACGGTGCAGTTACGGTCATACACCAGCTCCGGCACAATGCGGTAATGCAGTGGGCTTGGATAGAGGAACACTTCAGCACCGGTCAGCAGCGGCGTAAACAGCCCCACCGTCAGACCAAAGGAGTGGAACAGCGGGAGCGCAGACATAAAACGGTCATTCGCAGTAAAGTCTGCAATGCTTTTGATCTGCTCGACGTTCGCCAGAATACTCTTGTGACTGTGGACGACACCTTTCGGGTTGCCCTCTGATCCCGAAGTGAAGAGGATAATCGCATCATCTTCCGGCTGCTGTTTGACCTGCGCCAGACGCGGCATCAGCAGATGAGCAAAAATCCACAGCTTGTCTCCGGTGGTCACGTCCGCTTTCAGATCTTCCAGGAAGACCCAGCGTACCTGGGTAAGTTGTTCAGGAAGATGCCAGAGTTTGCCTTTATCGAGGAACTGGCGGGAGGTAAAGACGGTGTCAATCTGAGCGGCGGTGATGGCGCTGGTCAGCCCCTTCACACCCGCCGTGTAGTTCATCATCGCCGGTATACGGCCCCGAGAAACAGCACCAAAAATCACCGCCGCGCTGATGCCAGCGTTAGGCAACATCAGACCAATCTTTTCACCCTTCTTACTGTATTTCTCCAGAATGCGGCCCACAAACAGGGTCTTGGTCAGCAGTTTGCGATAGGTATCCGGGGTAAAGTTGATGTCTTCAATACAATTTTTCTTCGCGCCATAGCGATGCTGTGCCGAAAGAAGAGATTCATACAGCGTTTCGCGCGGACGAACGGCCATACGCGCTTCCATCATAATCTGATGCAGCATTTCACCCGCGATTTTACGACGATCGCGGGCACGCGGCGCGTCAGGCATCGGTAACGAGGTCGGCGGCAGAATATGCAGCGTGATTTTGGGGAACAGGCGTTGCTTTACCAGTCCCTTAAGACGGCTGAAGCGGGTTAACTCCGCCCCTTCAATACGCAGTGGTACCACCGTTGCTTTTGACTTCGCCGCCACAAACCCCGCGCCGTCGTATATTTTCATCAGCGAGCCTGTCACCGAAATGCGTCCCTCAGGGAAGATGACCACCGGACGCCCCTGCTCCACCAGACGTACCAGATGTTTAATCATCATCGGTTTTGTCGGGTCGAGCGGCACGAAATCAATCAGCGGCGTGAGCCAGCGCATGTACCACTGCTGGCTCACGGAGGTATAAACCGCAAACACCGGACGCACAGGCAAAAACAGCGCCAGTAAAATGCCATCTATAAAGGACACATGGTTTGGTGTGATCAGAACGCGTTCGCCGCGAAGCGCCTGGGCATCGCCAGTGACGCGGATTCGAAAAAGAATACGGAAAAGTGTACGGAAGAACCCAAATAGCATCTCAACTCCCTTTGCCAGCCAGTGTGAAGGGTTGATAGTAAATGGTGGCAGATTACACGAGAAGTGATACAGGAGCGACAGCTAAAGTGGAGGCGAAAAAAAACCTGCGCATCCGCGCAGGTTGGTGCAAGAGATGAGTACGAAACCGTACTAAGAATTCTCACCAATCAATACCTCTGGGATCTCAACTCTATCAACCTCTTTAACTTCCTCGCCATCGGACAATCGCAACAGCCTGAGGCAAAGTGTAACTAAAGGTTCAGATTGACATTATTCAGACATGACTGGTCGTGTAACGATTACACCGTCAGGGTTGTTCTGCGTCACGTTTGTGGAGATCTGAAATCCACTCCCCTTGAATGCATACCGCTTTTCCGCAACACTACCGGGTGTGTAAACGCTTACCCCCACTAAGAAGGTAATTAATGGCGACAATAAAGGATGTGGCCCTTCTGGCAGGAGTTTCGGTGGCAACCGTCTCGCGCGTGATTAACGACTCGCCTAAAGCCAGTGACGCATCACGCCAGGCTGTGCAAAGTGCCATGGAATCCCTGAACTACCATCCCAATGCCAATGCCCGCGCGCTCGCCCAGCAGTCCACTGAAACCATTGGGCTGGTCGTGGGTGATGTGTCTGATCCCTTTTTCGGCGCGATGGTTAAAGCGGTGGAGCAAGTGTCTTATCAGACAGGCAATTTTTTGCTGATTGGTAATGGCTACCATAATGAACAAAAAGAACGCCAGGCCATTGAACAGCTTATCCGCCACCGCTGCGCGGCGCTGGTTGTTCACGCCAAAATGCTTCCCGATGCGGAACTTATTCATTTGATGAAGCAGATCCCCGGCATGGTGATCATCAACCGTATTATTCCCGGGTTTGAAAAACGCTGCGTGGCGCTCGACGACCGTTATGGTGCCTGGCTCGCCACCCGTCATCTGATTCAACAGGGACACACACGAATTGGTTATCTCTGTTCAAACCACCCCATTTCTGATGCGGAAGATCGACTGCAAGGTTACTACGATGCCTTGCGCGAAAACGATCTACCGTGTAATGACCGCCTCGTAGCCTACGGTGAGCCGGATGAGAGCGGCGGTGAGCAGGCCATGACTGAGTTGCTTGGCCGCGGACGAAATTTCACCGCCGTTGCCTGCTATAACGACTCCATGGCCGCCGGGGCAATGGGGGTGCTAAATGACAACGGGATTGAGGTGCCGTCAGAAATTTCACTCATTGGTTTTGATGATGTGCTGGTCTCCCGTTACGTGCGCCCGCGCCTGACCACAGTACGTTACCCGATCATCACGATGGCAACACAAGCCGCAGAGCTGGCATTAGCGCTGGCTGAGAAACGCCAGCCACCGGACATTACCCATCTCTTCAGCCCGACCTTAGTGCGCCGTCACTCCGTAGCATCGCCTGCAGAAGCAGGAGAGGAATAGCGGTAAAGGTGTACCGTTTTATTCGGGTACTCCAGTGCATCGCCAATATACTGCCAGCCGTAACGTTCATAGAAGTCACGGCAGGCAGACCACAAATGCAGCTCGCGATACCCTGCCTGAGCAGCGTAGGTCATAACATGCTGCTGGAGTTGCCCGGCTAACCCTTTGCCACGCGCCGCTTCGTCAACGTACAACGCCGCCAGCCACGGAAAGAGATCCTGCCGGGTGATCAGATCGCAGCGCCAGAGCCCCACCGTGCCGAGTAGCTGTTCGTTTTGCACAGCAATAAAGGTCAATGGCAAGGCACCCGGCGTCTGGCTGTGCTCAACAATGCTATGAAAAAACGCCCGGGGAAGCCCCTCACCAAAGGCGTGCCAGATCCAGTCGGTCACTTGCTCCGCATACTGCGGTGCGGCGTAAAGCGGCAGAATGTCAGCCTTATCCATGTTTTACCTGCGTTTTTCAGTTCGATATTCAGGCCTGATGCCCCCCGGCCAGTTTGTTCACTATTTTACCAGAACCCGGCCATTTTCGTTGACTGCGGGCAGGCCGTTATGTCGACGGGCGGATCGTTACCAAAAAGCGTGATCGTGGCAGAAGTTTTGCGTCCCCCGCATCGCTTATACGCTGCGAGGTCTGTGTTAAACTGCAGACCATTACGTGGAAGCAGGAATGTAGAATGGCAACAATGCTGGATGTCTCACTGCGTGCGGGCGTGTCGAAGGCCACGGTATCGCGCGTACTGAACGGCACAGGTCAGGTTAAAGAGAGTACGCGTCAGCAAGTGTTTGCTGCGATGGAAGAGCTGGGTTACCGCCCGAACTTTCTCGCGCGTTCACTGGCTAACCAGACCAGTAACAGCATTGGTCTGGTCGTATCAACCTTCGATGGCTTTTACTTTGGTCGCCTTCTGCAACAGGCATCGCGGCAGACTGAAACCCACGGGAAACAGCTGATCGTCACGGATGGACACGACGCGCCGGAGCAGGAAGAGCAGGCAGTGCAGATGCTGGCCGATCGCAAATGTGATGCCATTGTGCTGTACACGCGCTATATGAGCGAAAAAGCGATTATCAAACTGATGAATACCGTGCAAACCCCGCTGGTGGTCATCAACCGTGAAGTCAGCCAGGCGCCGGATCGCTGCGTTTTCTTCGAACAACAGGATGCTGCCTTTAAGGCAGTGGATTACCTGATCAATCAGGGTCACCGGGAGATCGCCTGTATCACCGTCCCGATCCATACCCCAACCGGGAAAGCGAGACTGATGGGCTACCGTAAGGCGCTGGAAAAGCACGGCATTCGTCTGGACGAACGCCGGGTAAAGTATGGCGATGCGGGAATGACGCGGGGATATGAGCTGTGTAAAGAGCTCATTGCCGATGGTGTGTCGTTTAGCGCCCTGTTTGCCTGTAATGATGATATGGCGCTGGGTGCATCCAAAGCGTTACACCAGGCGGGGCTTAAGATCCCGCAGGATATTTCGCTGTTTGGTTTTGACGACGCCCCAAGCGCGAAATGGCTGGAACCTGCACTTTCATCGGTTTATCTGCCCATCGACAATATGATTGTCACTGCTATCGATCAGGCCATCAGGCTGGCAAAAAACCAGCCCGTCGATGCGATCCCACCGTTTACCGGCACGCTGGTACTTCGCGATTCGGTCACCACGGGGCCGTACTTTAATCAAATGAGTTCCAGTGTCAGCAGTTCCTGAATGGTCTGGCGACGGCGGATCAGCCGTGCCTTGCCGTTATCAAACAGCACTTCCGGCAGCAGCGGGCGACTATTGTAGTTAGATGACATAGAAGCCCCGTAGGCACCGGTATCGTGCAGTACAAGATAATCGCCCGGTTTGACCTCTGGCAGCGCGCGGGTTTCCACTTTGCCACCTTCCTGCTGAGTGAACACGTCACCCGATTCACACAGCGGCCCCGCAACGACCGTCTCACGGCGCGGCGCGTGCGTTAAATCGCGACCATCGGCAGCCAGTGCCGTTATGTGGTGATAGCTGCCGTACATGGACGGACGCATCAGATCGTTAAAACCGGCATCAATCAACACGAAATGGCGTGTTCCCATCTCTTTCACACTGCGTACCTGCGCCACCAGCACACCAGCTTCGGCAACCAGGAAACGACCCGGCTCAATTTCCAGTTTCACAGCGTGACCAAGATGCGCAGCGATCTGGTCACGTGCGGCGCTCCACAGACCGTAATAGTGATCGGTATCGATCGCCTCTTCACCCTCACGGTAAGGAATAGAAAGCCCGCCACCAGCGGAGATGGCCTCCAGATCCTGACCAAAATCGACAACCTGACGCACCATCGCCCCGCAGACCTGCTCAAGATGAGCATAATCCACGCCAGAGCCAATGTGCATATGAATGCCGACCAGCTTCAGGTTATAACGCTGCAACACGTCAAGCGCAGCTGGCATATCGGCATACCAGATACCGTGTTTGCTGTTTTCGCCGCCGGTGTTGGTTTTTTGGCTATGACCATGACCAAAGCCCGGGTTCACACGTAACCAGACGCGATGACCTGGCGAAACCTGGCCTAGCTGCTCAAGCATATCCACAGACCCGGCATTCACCGGTACCTGCAATTCATGTACGCGCGCAAGCGTCGCATCGTCGATCACATCGGCAGTGAAGACGATCGCATCTGGATCGGCTTTCGGATCAAACCCGGCCACCAGCGCACGCTCGATTTCACCCAGTGAAACGGAATCCACTTTTACGCCCTGCTCACGCATCAGGCGCAGAATGTGAATATTGGAGCATGCCTTTTGAGCAAAGCGCACCACGTCAAACTGATGCAGAGCGGCGATCTTCTCGCGAACGATCTGCGCGTCGTAGACCCAAACCGGACAGCCAAACTCGGCTGGCAAGCGCAGCAGGTTTTCAGCGTTCAAATCGGTATCAGTCTGGTTGAGTGGGCGTGGCATGGTCTTCTCCGGATAAATTCATTTTTTATGATTACGCCACAGCGGAAAAAGAATAAAAAATATCGTTTTATCGTGAGTCTATGCAAAAATGATATGGACACTCATCTGCTTTCAGGTGCCCTATGCCCGCCGTCAACTTACGCCATATTGAGATTTTTCACGCTGTGATGACCACCGGCAATCTCACCGAAGCCGCGCAGATGCTGCATACCTCACAGCCGACAGTGAGCCGGGAACTGGCACGCTTCGAGCAGGTACTTGGGTTGAAGCTGTTTGAACGCACCCGTGGCAGGTTACACCCAACGGTGCAAGGGTTGCGTCTGTTCGAGGAAGTTCAGCGCTCCTGGTACGGGCTGGACCGAATTGTCAGCGCGGCGGAAAGCTTACGTGAATTTCGCCAGGGCGAGTTGTCGATTGTCTGTCTGCCCGTGTTTTCGCAGTCGTTTCTGCCAATGCTGATACAGCCTTTTCTGGCCCGTTATCCCGAGGTGAACCTCACCATCGTCCCGCAGGAATCACCGTTGCTTGAAGAGTGGCTTTCGGCGCAGCGTCATGATCTGGGATTAACCGAAACCCTCGCCACACCGGCGGGAACGCAGCGCACAGAATTACTGGCGTTAGATGAGGTCTGCGTCCTGCCTGCGGGTCATCCCCTGGCTAAAAAAAGCGTCCTGACCCCTGCGGATTTCCACGGCGAGAACTACATTAGCCTGTCACAGACGGACAGCTACCGACAGCTGCTGGATATGCTCTTTACCGAGCATCAGGTGAAACGAAGAATGGTGGTCGAAACGCACAGTGCAGCATCTATTTGCGCAATGGTTCGTGCAGGCGTGGGCGTCTCAGTGGTTAATCCGCTCACGGCGCTGGATTATGCGGGAAGTGGAATTGTGGTTCGACAGTTTAGCGTTTCAGTCCCCTTTACCGTCAGCCTGATCCGCCCGCTGCATCGCCCGGCCTCTGCGCTGGTAGAAGCGTTCAGCGAACATCTACAAAGTGGGTTAAGCACGCTAACCGCACAACTGAAGAAGGTGCTGGAAAAGACGCCCGACTAAACCAGCGGGCGTCCTCTGACTCAGTTAAAACGCTTAGCCACAGCGGCAACACGCTCACCGAATTTTACTGCCGTTTGCAGATCACCGCTGGCAATCGCGCCAGCATCCGCATCTGACGGAGACTGTACCAGCAGCCCGACAGAGCCACCGAGGTTGTTGATATCCTGACGCGTTGCAGCCTGTGTATTCGATGGTGGCAGACCCAGGCTCACCCAAATCCCACCATGCTGCGATGCCAGCGTTTGCAGGTATTGCAGGGAAACTTGCTTGTCACCGTTCAGGCTCGCACTGTTACTGAAGCCCGCGAACACTTTGTCCTGCCAGCTGCGTACGAACCAGGCCTTAGAGGTGGCATCAGCAAATTTCTTAAACTGCCACGGCACACCGCCCATGTAAGTTGGCGCGCCAAAAATAATCGCCTTTGCTTCGTTCAATTTTTGCCAGTCGCTTTCCTTAATTTCACCATTGCTGTCGATGGCGATCAGTTCAGCCTGTGCGCCCTCTGCGACTGTTTCAGCAACACGTTGGGTGTGGCCGTAGCCAGAATAATAGATAACTACAACGCTCATAATAGATCTCCTGATGCAATATTGCCTTGTGAGTCAAAAGTTTAAGACAGTTTTAAAATTGCTCTGCGAGCAGTTGCCATTTTCGGTTCCCTGGTATCAAATAGAAACCTTACGTCGTTTTATACACGCAAATATTCGCGGGCGTAAGAAGGCACTTTTACCTCACCTGGTTACCTCGAGGGAACCACCATGACTGAGTCTGTCGTACTGAAAAAGGAGATGCCTCCTTATAACGTGTTCGATGAACGTTGCCCTACCCGCGACGTGCTGGCACGTATCGCCGACAAATGGGCGCTGCTGATCCTCGCGCGTCTTGAAAACGGACCAATGCGCTTTAACCATCTGCAACGGGATATTCAGCGGATCACCAAAAAGGTACTGACCCAGGCATTACGCAAGCTGGAACGCGATGGGCTGGTTTCACGTGAGGTTTTCGCGACGGTACCGGTGACGGTGGAGTACAGTCTGACGCCGCTGGGACAGGCGCTAACCGAAACAGTGACCGTGCTGGCACACTGGGTGGAACGTAATATGGATGCGATTGTGGCGGCGCAATCCGCTTATGACGCCGCCAATGCACAGACCTGAGCCGGGACGTTCCCGGCGCAAGCCCGCTCAGGAGAGCATAAACTCCACGGCATCGGCAGCATGAATCGCTGTGGTATCAAACACCGGGATTGGACTGCGCGCTACCGGAACCAGTAAGCCGATCTCAGTACAGCCAAAGATCACACCTTCTGCCCCCTGCCGTGCAAGCGTCTCGATCACGCTGACGTAATACGCGCGGGAAGGTTCACTGAATGTCCCCAGGCAAAGCTCATCAAAGATAATCTGATTGATGCGTGCCCGGTCAGCCTCATCAGGGATCAGGCTTTCAATCCCAAACTCACTACTCAAGCGACCGCGATAGAAATCCTGCTCCATGGTATAGCGCGTACCCAGCAGTGCCACACGCGACATTCCGGATGCAGCAATTTTACGCCCGGTCGCATCGGCGATATGCAGGAAGGGCAGCGAGCAACGCTCTTCGATCCGGGAAGCGACTTTATGCATGGTGTTCGTACAGAGCAAAATTCCCTCTGCTCCCGCACGCTCCAGCCCCAGCGCCGCCTGTGCCAGGATCTCCCCGGCTTTATCCCATTCACCGCTCGACTGGCAGGCCTCGATTTCATGGAAATTAACGCTGTGCAGCAGTAGGCTTGCGGAGTGCAGGCCGCCCAGACGCTGCTTTACCCCTTCATTAATCAGGCGGTAATAGGGGATTGTCGATTCCCAGCTCATCCCACCTAACAGGCCGATCGTTTTCATCATCCCTCCTTATCTCTGTTCTCTCTTTTAACACAACCGGCGCCAATAAAAAAAGGCGCTGTATTCAGCGCCTTTTTAACCTGCAGAGTTTATTCCGTCACCGGCTCCGTCAGCGGGTTACGGGTGAGCATCGCTTCGCGCAATAAAACGCTGCCGCAAGCAAAAAGACCACCAAGTATAGTCGCCAGAAGGACAATCAGCGCTTTGCCTGGACCATCTTTCTTCACCGGCATGGAAGGCGAAAGCTGGTAGCGGAATGGTTCAAGTTTGATATCTGAGAAGGACAATTTTTTCAGCTGCGCCAGGTAGAATTCCCGGTTCTGGAAGTCCGCATTCAACTCAGTCACGTCCTTCAGATTTTTTTCAATCTGCAGTTTTTGCGCAATACCGTCAGACCCAAGCGCAACGGAGTAATCCGGGTCATCTTTTACTGCCTGCCCGTTGCTGTAGACCGGCTTCTTAATCCCTGCCGCATTTGCCACTTTCAGCGAATAATTAAGTCGCTGAAGGTTGGTGTTGTGAGTATTGGTCAGACGGACACGATCCAGTTCCAGCTGCTGCTCAACAGCCTTTGTTTTCAGGGCGATCTGATTACGGATGTTCTGCAGTGTCTCTTTTTCGACAATAGCTGCAATATAATTGATATATCCCTCCAGGACAGTTTGCGCATCACCAGCCTGAGGTGCTGTGAAGCTCAATGTCCATGAGATATAAGGCATTTTTTCCGCGTCTTTCGCCTGCGTGTCATTCACTGCTTTCATTTTGTCTGAGATATTGACGATAGCACGATGCAGTTCGAGTGGATCGACCTCGGCGTCTTTAAGCTGCGACATCACGTAAGAAGAGGATTTCAGATACTCTTCAAGCAATGACTGCGACTGAAACTTTTTAATAAACAGGTCAAAGACTTCCGGGCGGGAAATCTTCGCATCCACGTCAAGCACCTGTAGCGTAACCATCATCTGGCGTAACGGGTTCCACTGCGACTGTTCTGCCTGAGTGATCACCGCTTTACTGGTCCATTTCTGCGGCAGCAAAAATGAAACGGCCAGCCCCACCAGTGCAAACGCAAGAGTGACGGCGATGATGCGTTTTTTGGCAGCAAAAAGCACCTCTAATAGTCCCAAAAGATCTATTTCTTTGGTGTTTACAGCTGGGGTTGCATAGCGGGGAAAATCAAGATCGGTGCTTTTTTTGATATCCATCTCAGACATAACCATTCTTCTTTATAGGACGCTGTGCATATTGCGCAATCAATAAGAGTGGTCCGATGATACAATATCTTCAGAATTATCTTAAGTTCAAATCCCTCTATTTAGCTCCCCCTGCCAGAGTTGGTAGTGAGTTTCATCACGTTATTATTGTAACAAAACATCATTTCACCAACTCTGACATCTATTAAACGCTTAAACTGGCAATACGATTACACGCCGATATTACGCAGTTTCTCCCCCGCCATCAGCTTGCGTTCAATATGCTCCAGCGTCACCCCTTTAGTTTCTGGAATTAACCAGAATGTGACCCCAATAAACGCCACGTTCAGCACCGTATAGAGCCAGAACGTCCCCGCCGCGCCAATTGCGTCCAGCAACGTCAGGAATGTCGCACCAATGATCATATTCGACACCCAGTTGGTGGTCGTGGAACAGGTAATGCCAAAGTCACGGCATTTGAGCGGCTGAATTTCGGAGCACAAGATCCACACCACAGGCGCGGCGCTCATCGCATACCCGGCAATACACATCATGGTCATACCGACGGAGAGCCAGGAAAGACCACTTGAGGCCGTGCCGTTATCAAACTGCATCAGGCAGTATCCGAGGATCAATGTACCGAGCGCCATCACGCTGAAGCCAATTTTCAGCGCCGGCTTACGTCCGGCTTTATCCACGGTGAACACCGCTATAAAAGTGGCGAACATAAAGGTAAGACCCACCACCAGGGTGGCCATCATCTGCTGTTCTGTGGTAGTGAACCCCGCCATTTTGAATATGCGTGGCGCGTAGTACATGATGATATTCATCCCGGTGAACTGCTGCATTGCCTGCAGTAACATGCCGAGGAACACCGCACGGCGTACGTTGCGGTTGATCTTAAATAACGCCCAGCCTCCCTGCTTCAACTTCAGACTTTCGCGGATCTCGTTCAGCTCCTCCCGTGCTTTTTCCGAAGTATCACGCAACATGCGCAGCACCTCTTCGGCTTCCACATGACGCCCTTTTTGCGCCAGCCAACGCGGGCTATTCGGCAAGAAAATCACCAGTACAATCAGCACCAGTGCTGGTAAAGCCAGCACGCCCAGCATCGCGCGCCAGTTTCCACTGTAGCTGAAGTAGGTATCGGACAGGAACGCCAAAACAATACCCAGCGTCACCATCAACTGATACATACTGATCATCTTGCCACGTACATTCTCACTCGCCATTTCGGAGAGATAGAGCGGCGCCGTATACGAAGCAATCCCGACCGCCACACCGAGCAACACACGGGAAAGCAGCAATACTTCAACGTTCGTGGCAAACGCGGAACCAATGGAGCCGGCAACAAACAGAATCGCCCCGACCATCAGGCTGTATTTGCGTCCAAGGCGGAACGAGAGCCAGCCATTAAACAGCGCACCGATGGCGGCACCGAGCATCATGCTGCTCACCACCCACTCCTGCAGACGGCTACTCAGCGTGAAGTGATCGGTAATAAACGGTAATGCACCGGCAATCACACCGATATCCAGTCCAAATAACAAGCCCGCTACCGCGGCCGCAATAGAGACAAACTGGTTCATGCGGCGGGTATCGCGTAACGCAGCGGGCATAAGGGTTGAGTCATTTATAGAGGTCATAGTTTCCTGCCTGAACAGCGAAATTCGTTAAGTGAAATTACGAGATAGTGAAAAAAAGTGTCAGGCGGGAAAAGGTGAAGATATGGACTATTTCGCTGCGACATAGTGATCTGTGATGGACATTACAATTTCAACCAATGCTGAATAATCACATTCTTTTATTAACCCTTTAATTTATAAAAATTAAAAGTGTGACGCGAGTCATTCATACCTTTTCAGTATGGATTTTTCGCGTTTTCCAATATGGACATTGACAATTTTCGGGCAAAAAAAACCTCCACCTAAAAGCAGAGGTATTTGCCTGAAGCGGGTTTATCGTGCCAGCCAACCGCCATCAACCGCCACGGTGTAGCCATTGATATAGTCCGAGGCCGGTGATGCCAGAAATACAACCGGCCCCATCAGATCACCCGGCAGCCCCCAACGGCCAGCCGGAATACGTTCAAGGATTTCCGCGCTACGCTGTTCATCCGCACGCAACTGCTGCGTGTTGTTGGTCGCCATGTAACCCGGGGCAATCGCATTGACGTTGATATTATGTTTAGCCCATTCGTTCGCCAGCAGGCGCGTTACACCCATCACGGCGCTCTTTGAAGCTGTGTATGACGGCACGCGGATACCGCCCTGGAAAGAGAGCATAGAGGCAATATTAATGATCTTGCCGCCTTTCCCTTGCGCAATGAAGTGCTTCGCCGCAGCCTGGGACATAAAAAACACGCTCTTGATGTTCAGATCCATCACGTCGTCCCAGTCGCGTTCCGTGAAATTAATCGCATCTTCACGGCGAATCAGTCCGGCATTGTTCACCAGAATGTCGATATGCCCGAATTCCGCGACAGCACGTTCCAGCAGTTCAGGAATGGCGTCGATTTTACGCAGATCGGCAGTCAGGCTCAGGAAACGGCGGCCCAGCGTCGTCACGCGTTCAATGGTTTCAGTCGGTTCAACGATATTAATCCCCACGATATCGCAGCCCGCCTCCGCCAGACCTAACGCCATCCCCTGACCCAGCCCGGTGTCACACCCGGAAACCACAGCCACTTTCCCCTGCAGAGAGAATGCATCCAGAATCATGTTTATTCCTTACTCTTTCAACGCCTGTCATTCACAGGCAGGTTTATGCTTCACTGCCCGCGACTAGCGGAGATCGTTAACCGCGACATGGTCCATATCATCAAAGACCTGATTTTCACCGACCATTCCCCAGATAAAGGTATAGGCCTTTGTCCCGACACCAGAATGGATAGACCAGCTCGGTGAAATCACGGCCTGCTCGTTGTGCATGACGATATGACGTGTTTCCTGAGGTTTCCCCATCATGTGGAATACGCAGGCGTCTTCGTCCATGTTGAAATAGAAATAGACTTCCATGCGGCGCTCGTGGGTATGGCACGGCATGGTGTTCCACAGGTTGCCCGGCGCGAGTTCGGTCAGCCCCATGCTGAGCTGACAGGTCTCCAGTACATCCGGCACGAAGTATTTATTGATGGTGCGGCGGTTGCTGGTGAGGTTATCGCCAAGCGTTACAGGGGCTACGTCTGCCGGGGTGACCTTTTTGGTTGGGTAGGTAAAGTGAGCCGGGGCGCAGTTGTAGTAAAACTTCGCGGGCTTGCTGCCGTCTATGCTGGCAAAGACCACTTCTTTCGCACCTTTGCCAACATATAATGCCTCACGATGACCAATCTCGTGGCACTGTCCGTCTACGGTGATCGTGCCGGGCCCACCGATGTTAATAACCCCCAGCTCGCGGCGTTCCAGAAAATAGCTTACGCCCAGCTGTTTACCCACTTCGCCACCCACGGAGACGGTTTTCGTGACTGGCATAATCCCGCCCACAATAATGCGGTCGATGTGACTGTAGACCATGGTGTACTTGTCGGCCTCGAACACCTGTTCGACTAAAAACTCATTGCGCAGCCCTTGAGTATCCAGCGTTTTGGCGTGCGCACTGTGGATGCTTTGTCTGATGTCCACGATAACCTCCAGATGTGGTCATGCCCGAAGGCAAAAGATAAACGAAACAGCGTTCCGTTTTTGCAATAAACACATACTATCGGCATAAAGTGGGCTTTTCAATTACATTTAAAACAACGTTTCATTTTTATTTTTGTTTGTATCGGAAATGACACCTGGATCACGATAAATGGAGATTGAGAAAAAACAGCACCATAAAAAAAACCTCCCGCAGGAGGTTTCTTGCAATGAGAAAAGGTTAGCGTTCGATGGCCAGCGCCACCCCCTGCCCGCCACCGATACAGAGTGTGGCAATGCCTTTACGGGCGTTCCGCTTTTTCATTTCGTGGACCAGTGATACCAGGATCCGGCAGCCAGACGCACCAATAGGATGTCCCAGCGCGATCGCCCCGCCGTTGACGTTTACCCTCAGTGGATCCCACTCCAGCATTTTGCCGACCGAGATCGCCTGCGCGGCAAAGGCTTCGTTTACCTCTATCAGATCCACATCTGAGAGCTGCCACCCAGCACGATCAAGACAGCGACGGGTGGCATAAACCGGCGCGATCCCCATTAACGCAGGATCAACACCCACGCTGGCAAACGCCTTGATGCGGGCTAATACGGGAAGATCCAGCTCAAGGGCTTTGCTTTCGCTCATCATCATGACGGCCGCTGCGCCATCATTAATGGAGGAAGCATTTCCCGCCGTAACCGACCCTTGCATTTCAAAAGCAGGGTTAAGCCTTGCCAGGCCTTCAGCGCTGGCGTCGGTACGCGGCTGCTCATCGGTATCCACGACGATAACCTCGCCGTTTTGACGCAGCGTGCTGACCGGGACAATTTCATCGCGAAAACGGCCGGAATCAATCGCCGCGCGCGCCTTTTGCTGCGAGCTTAAGGCATAAGCATCCTGCAGCTCACGGCTGATGCCGTACTCTCGTGCCAGATTTTCCGCCGTCACACCCATATGATAATCATTGAATGCATCCCACAGCCCGTCATGCACCAGGCTATCAAGCAACTGGCTGTTGCCCAACTGTGCGCCGGTACGGCTGTCGGTCAATACGTGTGGGGCACGGCTCATGTTCTCTTGTCCACCCGCAATGACCACATCCGCTTCACCGCACTGAATGGCTTGCGTTGCAAGATGTAGCGCTTTTAAGCCTGAACCACAGACGTCGTTAATGGTGATTGCGGAGACGGTATTGGGCAACCCGCCTTTCAGCGCCGCCTGGCGCGCAGGGTTTTGCCCGGCTCCGGCAGTCAGAACCTGTCCCAGGATCACCTCATCAATTTCATGGGCTGCGATCCCGCTACGTTCCACCAGCGCTTTTACTACCACGCTACCCAGGTCAACCGCCGAGTGACGCGCAAGCGCTCCCTGAAAACAGCCGATAGCTGTACGCAACGCACCCACTATTACGACATCTTTCATCACGACCTCTGTGTTAAATGACATGACGATAGTAGAGGATTGTTACTGGCAATTATCTTAATTGTTTAAAAATAGTGAGTTTAATCACAAGGATCAGCGTGCATCCTGCAGATACTGCCGCAGCCAGCTTCCGGCAATACCTGGTGGGGATCGTTTATTCCATAGCAGATCGATCCCTGTCGCTCGTGGCCAGCCGGGGACATTTAACTGTACCAACGATTTCGCGGCGGCAAATTCTTCCACCAGTGCGCACGGCAACACGCACCAGCCAAATCCCTGTACTGCCATACTCAAGAGTAACAGGTAATTCGGGGCTGACCAGACGGGCCCGCGCGCGAGCGTCGCCTCGCGCTCAAGATAGGTGCTGAGCCGCAACTCCCGCCAGCCGTGCAGTTCGTCAGCCTGAATTTCAGGTTGGCCGGCCAGAGGATGCGTGGTCGCAACATATATTGCCATGCGGGTTTGCATCGGCAGACGGGTGACGCCGATATCCGTAGGGTAACTGTCCCGTGCTTCCGTCAGTCCAACCTGTGCGCGTTCCTTTTGCAACAGATCGATGACGTCCTCTTCTTCGCCAATCAGGCATTCGAATTCCGTATGAGGAAAGCGCCGGTCAAACTGGTTCATGAGATCTTCCAGCACATCCGGATTGAGGGTATCGGAAAGGACAAATGTCAGACGCGCCTCCGTTTGCGCTGTTAATGATACTGCCAGCTCATCAAGCCGCGTGCTGGCGGCGAGGATAGCCTGCACATAGCCCAGCACCTGCTCCCCTTGAGCCGTCAACACCGGCTGGCGCGCCGAGCGGTCAAAAAGCTCGAAACCCAGATCGGCTTCAAGATTGGCAATGGACGTGCTGATCGTCGACTGGCTTTTACGCAACCGGCGTGCGGCAGCAGAAAAAGAACCTGCCGCGACGGTTTCAACAAACGCAGTAAGGGCTTCGGGGGAATAGCGCATGATCTATCTACTTTTACGATGGATACCATCTTTAATATATCAGCTTTAACGATAAAAATAGGCCCCATCAACGCCCATACTGGCGAATTAACGAGGTCTATGACTATGCAACATCAGGATGCACTCCAACGTAAACTGCCGGAGCGGATCTTTCATGCTATCTGTTTTGAAGGGATTGCCACGGCGATCCTCGCCCCTACGGCGGCGTGGCTCATGCAGCGTTCCGTGGTTGAGATGGGCGGGTTAGCCATTATTCTGGCCACCACCGCCATGCTGTGGAACATTATTTATAACTTCGGCTTCGATCGTTTCTGGCCAGTTCAGCGCGTCAAACGTACGGCAAAAGTCCGTGCGCTGCATGCCCTGGGGTTCGAATGCGGGTTCATCGTGATCGGCCTGACGATTGTCGCCGCTGTGCTGGGCGTCACGCTGCTAGAGGCATTCACGCTGGAAATAGGTTTCTTCCTGTTCTTCCTGCCTTACGCCATGTTCTACAACTGGGCATATGACACGTTACGTGAAAAATTCCTTAAGCGTCGTCAGCAACGACGCGCCCTGGCAGGCTAACTCCCCCCTGGCCGGACAACTGGTCCGGCCAAACTCCATCGAAGCAACTGCGCTCTCCACGCATAACTATGGTAAATTGCACTCCATTCCGATGGTTTGATAGTTGATACGTTGCTCTAATGTCGAAAATTTGGTCAAAAGATGAGACTCTCTGGAGTTTCGCTCTCTACGGCACGGCCGTGGGCGCAGGAACGCTGTTCTTGCCTATTCAGTTGGGCTCCGCAGGCGCTATCGTCCTGTTTATTACCGCCCTTGTGGCTTATCCGTTAACCTACTGGCCGCACCGAGCGCTGGCACAATTTATCCTGTCGTCGAAAACCAAAGGCAATGAAGGGATCACCGGCGCCGTATCGCACTATTACGGCAGGAAGATTGGCAATCTGATCACCACGCTCTATTTCATCGCCTTCTTTGTGGTGGTGCAGATTTATGCGGTGGCCATCACCAACTCGCTCACGGAGCAACTGGCGAAACACCTAACGGTGGATACCGCCGTTCGCGTACTGGTCAGCCTGGGGGTAGTGCTGGTTCTCAATTTGATCTTCCTGATGGGACGGCATATCACGATAAAAGTGATGGGCTTCCTGGTATTTCCGCTGATTGCCTATTTCCTGTTTGTCTCGCTCTATCTGACCGGAAGCTGGCAACCTTCGCTGCTGACCAGCCAAATGTCCGTCGATCGTCATACCCTGCATCAGGTATGGATTTCGATTCCGGTGATGGTTTTTGCTTTCAGCCATACTCCGATTATCTCAACGTTTGCCGTTGACCGTCGTGAGAAGTTTGCTGACGGCGCTATGGATAAATGCAAGAAAATCATGAAGGTGGCGTACCTCATTATCTGCCTGAGCGTGCTGTTCTTTGTCTTCAGCTGCCTGCTCTCTATTCCACCGTCGTATATTGTGACCGCCAAAGAGCAAGGGGTTACGATCCTGTCCGCGCTGTCGATGATGCCTTCCTCTCCGGCGTGGCTGGGTATTTCCGGGATTATTGTGGCGATTATTGCGATGTCGAAATCGTTCCTCGGCACCTATTTTGGCGTGATTGAAGGGGCGACGGAGATCGTGAAGTCGTCGCTGAATCAGGTGGGCGTGAAAAAGAGCCGCGCCTTTAACCGCGCAATTTCCATTATGGGGGTGTCGTTAATCACTTTTGCGGTCTGCTGCATTAACCCGAATGCCATTTCGATGATTTATGCCATCAGCGGTCCGCTTATCGCCATGATCCTGTTTATCATGCCGACGCTGTCGACGTATCTGATCCCGTCCCTGAAACAGTACCGTTCCATTGGCAACCTGCTGACGCTGATCGTCGGCGTGCTGTGCGTGTCGGTTATGTTTGTCGGCTAATCCCTTTCGTGCCCGGCGTTTTACCGGGCACGCCATTCAGTCTCGTCCCGTCGTCTCCAGCGGAAAAGGTCTGTCCTGAACGACCGTTTTCATTACCAGCGTCGAGCGAAGATGCTGCACGCCAGGCATCGCTGAGAGTTTCTCGTCATAGAGTTTTTGAAATGCCGACAGGTCACGCGTTACGACGTGCATCAGATAATCGGGATCGCCAAACAAACGCTGTGCCAGCACGATTTGCGGTATCTCTTCCACCGCATCTTCAAAGGCGCTAACCGCTTTTCTGTCACCCTCTTTAAGCGTCGCAAAGACTATCGCCAGGAAATTAAATCCCATTTTGGCGGGATCGAGGCTGGCGCGGTAGCCCGTTATGGCCCCGCTTTGCTCCAGCGCCCGCACGCGACGATGGCACGGCGAGAGGCTCAAATTCACCCGCTCTGCCAGCTCCGTAAGTGATAAACGACCGTCAGATTGCAGCTCAGCAAGAATTTTTCGATCAATGCTATCCATGTGGAAGATTTTCTCAGTTTTACCGTGTTATGAGCATAACATTGAAAGCCTATTTCGCAGGGTTAGCGATATTCTTTTTCTCAACGTTTGACGCACTGCGGGAGTCTTCAGGACGATGGAAATGAGTATTGTGGCCGGCTTTTGGGTGGTTTCTTTTCTGCTTATCATGACGCCGGGGGCGGACTGGGCCTATGCCATTAGCGCCGGGATTAACGGTCGACGCGTGGTCCCGGCTGTGATGGGGCTGATGTCCGGTCATCTGCTGGCTACGATGATAGTGGTTGCGGGCGTGGGCGTTTTAATTGCTCAACACCCTCTGGCGTTAGCCGGGCTGACCGTGGCGGGAGCCCTGTATCTCCTGTGGCTTGGCATAACGTTATTGCGTCACCCGGCTGCACCGGAAAAAGCCACCCGTCATACGGGAAACTGGACACAGTGGGCGGTGAAAGGACTCTGTATTAGCGGCCTAAACCCGAAAGTTTTTTTGCTGTTCCTGGCCCTGCTTCCGCAATTTACAGACCCAACCGGAAGTTGGTCGATAGCGATGCAGATGTCTGCGCTTGGGATGATGCATCTTATCACCTGTACGCTGGTCTACCTGCTGGTGGGGTATGGCTCGAAAGCCGTGCTGGCGACCCGACCACAGGCGGCGCGTCTGGTGAGCAGGGCATCGGGAGGGTTGATGGTGCTGATAGCGATGGTATTGCTGTTTGAGCAGGTAATATAATAAATATCCTCCGGCATAGCCGGAGGTTTTTCATATGCGCCTGTAAGGCTTTGTTACCAGCCGCGCCCTACCAGGCGCATCGCAATCTGACATTTGCATCTATGGATTACTTACGGCCCGTAAAC